>NZ_JBHZPF010000021.1:0-72816 GCF_042787975.1 Peribacillus sp. YIM B13482 | reverse complement strand
TCCGCAGTAGCTCAGTGGTAGAGCATTCGGCTGTTAACCGAACGGTCGTAGGTTCGAGTCCTACCTGCGGAGCCATTATTGGAGAGCTGTCCGAGTGGCCGAAGGAGCACGATTGGAAATCGTGTAGACGGGTAACCCTGTCTCAAGGGTTCAAATCCCTTGCTCTCCGCCATTTTACAACTGGCCCGTTGGTCAAGCGGTTAAGACACCGCCCTTTCACGGCGGTAACACGGGTTCGAATCCCGTACGGGTCACCATTTAGACAACATATTGGAGGATTAGCTCAGCTGGGAGAGCATCTGCCTTACAAGCAGAGGGTCGGCGGTTCGATCCCGTCATCCTCCACCATTTTCAATAAAATCAGTTTCAATAAAATCAGGTTGTTTCTACATAATGGATTGATTATTCATCCCATTGAAACACTCAACACGAAAACCTGATGCATAATAGCAACATTATTAACGTCGCGGGGTGGAGCAGTCCGGTAGCTCGTCGGGCTCATAACCCGAAGGTCGCAGGTTCAAATCCTGTCCCCGCAATCTATGGTCCCGTGGTGTAGCGGTTAACATGCCTGCCTGTCACGCAGGAGATCGCGGGTTCGATTCCCGTCGGGACCGCCATTTTTATTGCTTGGCTCAGTAGCTCAGTCGGTAGAGCAAAGGACTGAAAATCCTTGTGTCGGCGGTTCGATTCCGTCCTGAGCCACCATAGTAGTGCCGGTGTAGCTCAACTGGTAGAGCAACTGACTTGTAATCAGTAGGTTGGGGGTTCAAGTCCTCTTGCCGGCACCATGTTTCATCCATATGCGGAGGGGTAGCGAAGTGGCTAAACGCGGCGGACTGTAAATCCGCTCCTTAGGGTTCGGCAGTTCGAATCTGCCCCCCTCCACCATCTTACAGGGGTATAGTTTAAAGGTAGAACAGAGGTCTCCAAAACCTCCAGTGTGGGTTCGAGTCCTACTACCCCTGCCAATTTAAATCTTATAATGGCGGTTGTGGCGAAGTGGTTAACGCACCTGATTGTGGTTCAGGCATTCGTGGGTTCGATTCCCATCAGTCGCCCCATTTTTTAACAAATCATGGTATAATGAATACAACGTTAATGGGCTATAGCCAAGCGGTAAGGCAACGGATTTTGATTCCGTCATGCGAAGGTTCGATCCCTTCTAGCCCAGCCATATGCGAAAGTAGTTCAGTGGTAGAATACAACCTTGCCAAGGTTGGGGTCGCGGGTTCGAATCCCGTCTTTCGCTCCAAAAACGTTGGCGGCATAGCCAAGCGGTAAGGCAGAGGTCTGCAAAACCTTTACCACCGGTTCGATTCCGGTTGCCGCCTCCAACATACATGCCGGTGTGGCGGAATTGGCAGACGCGCACGACTCAAAATCGTGTTCCTCTGGAGTGCCGGTTCGACCCCGGCCACCGGTATCACCAATAGCGAATAAACGCTATTACATCAAGCTTCACACTTAATTGTGTGAAGCTTTTTTGTGTTTTCACCCACTACAAAAAATGTACAAATAATGTGCGAGGGTAGTATGCAATGAGTATAAGGGGAAAATTTATTATCAAGCAGGGATAGAAGTAACTGGTGCGAAAGATAATTCCGTGCTGATTCGTCAGACAAAAACTTATTTTAAAAAGTGCTGCCCATCATTGACAAGTTATTCATCAATCAAGATGAAGGAGAATTAAAACAAAGGATCATACAAAACCAATAAAACATTACGGTCTATTATCTGAGATTAAGGGCGTTAGGATTTCATTTCATACGCTTAGGCATCACACGTCAGAGTATTCATTCATAATTTATTTTAACAGCGATAGTTTAGGGAGCGTTTTCTGTGTTACGGTAAAAATAAAAACGAATGGGTCAAAGAGCGCTAACTCTACCATTCGTTCCGAAAGTAATGATTGGCCAATGATTTCAGATTTCAATATTCATAACATTTAGTTCTGCTTCCGTATAGCCAGCAGAGGATAGTGCAATTTCAATTTCTTCAGCAGCCTTATAATCAAATAATTTAAATTTAGACATTAAAGCGAAAGCATTTTGATTTTCAATTGCCAGGGCAACAGCTTCCACGTCTTGTAGTAACTTCAGGTCTTCAATGTAGAATTGAGCGGTTCGCATCGCTAAATACTCATTCTGTGTAGTTGAACTGTAGAAAAGTCTTGTTAAAGTGGCGATTGCGTTAGGAACGAAAATTTTATTCATAATTACCCCTCCATCATTCTCAATATTCTGTCATTAAGATACTTCAAGTATGAGTCACCATAAAAGTATTGTCAATCTTTAGCTGTTAAGCATTTTTGCTCACCAGATGAAAATAGATCTGTATAAAACAGGCGACTTTTCCAAAGGCAAAAATCATTGCACCGAACCGTAGTAAGCGAAAGAATGAATGTTGCTGAGTTTACGAAACGAACCAACTTACATGTGACATGTTGATTTAAGCTAGATTGCTAGGTCTGGTAGAGCATTCAGTAAATAGCTGATTTTAAAAAAAGCCAGTGTCACAAGCGGCACGATTAAGCCGAATGTTTTAGAGTTTTTTTAGAAAATTCTTTCATTGATGAGATCCTTTCTGTGTTTGAAATTTTCAAAGGGCTTATGAAACAACAGATCCTTATTGACTGTGAAGAAGGCGTGCTTCCACATTACGCAGCTCTCCGTATGAAACACTATCAGCCACAATTACTTGCAATGTTCTCGTAGCTGTCATTCGTTTGTCTGGATGCTTCATTTGTAGATGCTGTTGTATCGCTCGGAAAAGTTCATTATTTTCTGGACGGTTGGCGTTATAGATTTCTTGTAAACTCTTCGATTTTCCCATGGCTTTTCCTACTTTCCATCAAGTGTGAAATACATATGAAAGCTTATGCGATAATATTCGTATGGTCTATATTTCCGTCTGAGCATGTCTAATTCCTTCTTTTTTCAATTAAATCTTCTTTAAAGAACAGTGAAGTTGCTCCTGATTTTTTTACATGGCGTTAGCTTAGCTGTCTTACTGATTGACGGTTGCCCGTATATGTTGTTATTTATCTTTATCTTTAATACGACCAAAGTAATTCAGAATCATGTTCTGCGTAGGAGTGTGTTATTGTGATGTTATACTATCCTGACGGAAAAGGATATTGTGCGGGGGATGTAAGTGGGAAAATGACCCTGCAGAGCATATCGAAAGTTTTGACACTTGCTCTTGTATTAATGGAAAAAGGGGAGGAATATGTGTTTTCCTATGCAGGCAAAGAACCTACTGGTGACCATTTTAATTCGATTACCAAGTTAGAGACAAACAAGCCATCCAAGCCGTTAAACCCGATGATCAATGCAGGAGCATTGACTGTGACCCACATGATTGCAGGTGACAGTGTGAATGAACGATTCAGGCTTATTTTAGATTTTATCCGAGAATTGATGCAAAATCCCACTATTGAGAATGTGGAGGACTTAATCGAATTGTACTCGAAGCAGTGTGCCAATGAAATGGACAGTCAGGATTTGGCGAGGATAGGCTGTGTGCTGGCCATGAATGGGAAAGATTTGTTGACGGGAAAGCAAATCATCCCCGGGGACATTGCCCGAATTTGCAAGACATTCATGGTTACCTGAGAAACAAATCACTCACTTTCACGGCAAAAAAAGGACCTCTGCACATATGGCAAGGGTCTTAAGGTGATCATAACAAGTTGGATAGGAGAGATACTTTTTTATATAATGCATGTACCTCTTTATTCCGATGTTCCCCGATGTCATTTCTTAGGTGGCCTTCCATATCGGTCATTAAATCAGCTAATTTCAATGCCTTTTGCCTATCGGAAATATTGCTTCGAATGATATATTCATATTTTGAATTGTATTCAGTCAGTGACATTTCTTCCGTCCTCCCATAATATCATTAAAGCTGTCCTCTGTTCCTTCATCAGCAATCCCAATGTACTTAAGTGTAATTTTAGGATGTGAATGATTAAGGATCATTTGTAACTCAGCAAGGTCCTTACTTCGTTTATAGTGCCAGTACCCATACGTTTTCCTCATGGTATGGGTACCAACGCCCTCGATGTCCACCATGTCCGCTGCTTTATTAAGCTGTCTGTAGGCTTGTATCTTGCTAATTGGCTTATCGCCCTTGCGTGAGGGGAATAGCCATTCACCATCGATGGTGGCTATATAGGCTGCCAATTCATTACATACATTATTAAGTTGTATTATTCTTGGCTTTTTTGTTTTGCCTTCCTTGATGATGACCTCCATCTTACCTTTAATGTCCTTTATCTTCAGCGATAATAAATCAGACACACGCAAGCCTGTATTGATGCCTAACAAGAACAATATGTAGTCTCTCTCGCTGCAATGTCTCTTCAGTGACCATTTCATATCATTTAATTTTTCCAATGACCTGATAGGTTGAACGTCAATTAAATGTTCTTTTGGCAAATGAGATCACCCTTATTTCGCGCTAATGGAATCAGTGTTTTGAATGTATACTTTTTATTAATTTAAGAGTAACACTTGAAAAGGATGGAAGTCAATGTGAGGTGTATACTGATATTTTTTGGACTGTCCACTTTTAAGGGTTCGAAGTATTTTAGTTGTTTATTCGTATTAAGGTTGAATAATGGCATTAAAAACTTCTGGAACTTGATATAATGAGTCTATAGGAATATTTTTCTAAACTGATGTTTTGATGGATATTTAATAGATGAATTAATTCATTCATTCATTCTGAATTTATTATGCTTTAACAGCAGGATTGGGAAACCACCATGAAGAGAGGTTTAGTTATATTGAAAAAGTTACTGCCTTTAATGTCAAGGTTGTTTACTATGGCAATTATGGTTGCGGTTTTTTACTGTATGTTCATGTTCGCAGACTTGGAGAATGAAAAGACAGACAGCGGGAGTCATAACGAGCAATCAGTTAATTTTGAAGAGATGAGCGATCAAGAAGAAATGCCAGCAGGTTCTTTGGTGAACTATTGTAAAGATAGCGCTAATGAGAGTCGCGCCTCCAGTTGGTTTGGTATTGAAGAAAACGTTATGGAACCTAGCGAATATACGGTTGAATGCATTGAACACTTGGAATAGCATCAGAGTTCCTATGGATCACCCGTAAATTTGAAATTCAGGACAACAAGGATATCCGGGACGTCGGGGTTTAGCGCAAAGATAAGGACATATTGACTGAATATTATCGTGAGCGGGGGGACATCCAAAGATTTGGCTGGTTGGCTTAATGGAACGGAGCGGAATTAACGGGGAATTTGAAGTGTTTTGGAAAATAAGTCTTTGCTGAAATGATTGGTGACGAACGGGTACAAGCGGGGGAGGCCTATTTGTTGCATATAGAACATTGAAACTAACCTGTTTGGATCTTAATCAAACAGGTTTTTAGTATGAAAGGAAATCCAATGGAAAAAATGGAATAGAATATAATGAAGAATGAAGGAAAATTTTCCACCCCCATATCTTTTTCTCTTTCTGAAACGTTTATAGGGTAGAGGGTGTTGAAGGAGTGAGAAAAATGATAAATAAGTTAAGGGAAGATATTTCTGAAGAAAAGGATAACGATGCGATTTTGCGTGAAGTCTATCCTGAATTGCTTCGGTTTTGCCGATTCCTGACCCAAAATAATTGGGATGGGGATGATTTGGCACAGGAAACGGTATTGAAGGCAATGCAGGGCTATGGAAAGAAAACCGAGATAACAACGGCTTTATTGAAGACGATAGCCCGCCATTCCTGGATTGATACGATACGAAAAAGGAAAAAAGAATCATTAGACGAACTGTTGGATACCGAACAACAGGGATCAGTTGGGGAAAATGCCTTTGAAACGGTTGAATATATAATAAAGTCACTTACCCCGAAACAAGCCGTTGTGTTCCTGTTAAAGGAAGGATTCCTCTATCGGTCAAAAGAAATCTCAGATTATTTGAACACCACGGAAACGGCTGTAAAGGCAATCTTGAACCGTGTGAAAAAGCGTTTTGACGATGACGTTGAAGAGCGCAAGTTGTCTTGTGTGGAAGATTGGCAGGATGAGGAGGAACAGCGGCTCATGTCCCTGATGACACAGGCTTTAAAAGCCCAGAATCCTGATATCCTCATTAGAAGCATTCCATCTTTCAAATCCCTGAACAGTGAATCGATGATTCCTAAACTGATGAATCGTTCGATTCTTTCCAAATCAAGCTTCACTCCTTCAAACACACTCTCAATGGCCGCATAGCCAATATTATTGTTAGGAGGAAGAAGAGATATGACCACCATTCCATATGTAATTGAGCAATCAGGCAAGGGTGAGCGCTCGTATGATATTTATTCCAGACTTCTAAAAGACCGTATCATCATGATTGGGGAAGAAATCACCGATCATTTAGCCAATAGTGTGGTTGCCCAATTGTTATTCTTGGCAGCAGATGCACCTGAGAAGGAAATTACCATCTTCATAAACAGTCCAGGGGGATCGACCAGTGCCGGTTTCGCCATTTATGATACGATGCAATATATTAAGCCTGATATCCGGACTGTATGTACGGGGATGGCTGCATCATTCGGTGCCATGCTTTTATTGGCGGGTACGAAAGGGAAAAGGTGCGCTTTGCCAAATAGTGAAATCATGCTTCATCAACCGCTTGGTGGGGCGAGGGGGCAAGCCACGGAAATTGAAATTTCTGCCCGAAGGATTTTGAAACTAAAGGATCATATCAATCAAATCATCTCGGAAAGGACTGGGCAGCCTATCGAAAAGGTGGCGAAGGACACAGATCGTGATTACTTCTTAAGCGCAATAGAGGCGAAGGATTACGGTATAATCGATGAAATAATCGTTCAGGATAAGTAATCCTGATAAAAACGCCATCAGTAAACTCAAAAATAAGCTGGATGAAAACGAAAAGAAACTGTCGATATCTATATCGGCAGCTTCTTTTTTACCTTCGACATTACTCCATATATTTATTTACAAATCCCCATACCTCGTTCCAATACTTTTTGGATCCACTAATTTAGCTTCATCTCAATGGCCGCATAGCCAATATTATTGTTAGGAGGAAGAAGAGATATGACCACCATTCCATATGTGTGAAAAAATAGAAGGGTGCCAAGGGTGACTATTGAAATCTGAAACTACTGAAATTCTTTTTGAAAAGGGCTGAGAAAAGGATTTTGGATGTCTTCCTTTTCTGGATAGTCCATCCATTTAATATGTTAAAATAAATATTATCTAACATTATCAATATCTTGAGGAAGTTTCAATGAAGAAAACGCAAAAGGTTTTACTTATTAGTGGAATCTTTGTTGTGGCATTATTCGGGTTGGGGATTGCTTCCTTTAAAATCATGGAAAACTCCAATCATTACGAAAAAGCACAACTGGAGATCGAAGCCAGGGAAACCAAAGAACAAATTGAAAGAGAAAGAGAGGATGTTAAAATCACAGCCCAAAGGGAAGCGAAAGCTAAAGCGGCGGAACTTGAAGCGAAAACAGCGATATATGCTGGGATTGAATTTGAAACAGGACTTGATGAAGACTCAACCGAAACGGAAGTCATGGACGTCATGCATAAAATGACTCATCAAAAAGTTCGATCGCAAGATAAATGGGGAGCTATACCAATGTCCCCTAAGATTATAGAAGAGGTTTATAAAATAGTGGATTTAAGTGATTTTCAGTATAGAGATAGATTGCTCGGCATTGCTGCCAGGTGGGGGGACTTTAATTTTAGCACGATCGTTCAGGACCATAACTTCTTTTGGAAAGCCAAAGAAGGCACCGTTGGAAAAGCCCATGGCACATTAAGTGCGGCAGAAGAGATTGAATTCATTGAAGTGAATTTTAAGTGAGGCCATTTGCAGGGAAGTATTGAATATATCAGAGGGCGAGTTGATAAGACCTGTTCAATAAAGAAAACACTTAAACCTCCTGCAATAAGGCCAGTTCCTCAGGAGGTTTGAGTGTTTACCATTCAACTCAGTCATTCGCTTATGGGGAAGTCAAGCAATGGAATTTTTCACTCCATACAGGAGTTTTATTTCTTAATAACAAGTTTGCTTGACTCGTTCTCCTTGTTTACGGGTACGTCTTTACCTACTGTGACCCTGCGAACGACGCGGTGCTGATCCCCGTAATCGGCAATAGCGTAATGCTGCGTGGCTAGGTTATCCCAAATGACCACGTCCCCTTCACTCCATTGCCAACGCACGGTATTTTCTAAGCGAGTGACGTATGAATCGAAGATACTTAATAATCTTTCAGATTCACTTGTTGTATATCCTTCCACTCTTCCAGCAAAGCCACCTAATAACAAATGCCTTTTTCCGGTTTCTGCGTGCACATGAACGACTGGGTGCCTTGTTTTATAAATGGTCGATTCGAATATATCACGATATTTCTTTTTAACCTCATCATCAATGTTTTCGGCTGGTTTGAATTGTGCATAATCATATTCATTTGTATGGATCGCCCATAGTCCATCCGCTAATTTCTTCAATCCATCCGGCAGGTCCTCATATGCTTTATTGGTATTTGCCCAAACTGTATCCCCGCCAACATCAGGGATGGTTACACCTCTTAAAACAGAGTATTTAGGAACTTCTGGTACAAAAGTGACATCAGTATGCCAATGGTTTGCTTTAGCACCTCGTTCGGAATCAAGTTCGAAGATATAGTTAGTATTGTCTTTGACCGGTACTGTAGGATGTGCATAAGGTTCACCCAATAGTTTTGCAAATGCTTCTTGGGTGGCATCGTCCAAATGGTTTTGACCTTTGAAGAATACGACTTTATGATCGTTTAACGCTTGTTTGATTTCACTTAAAATAGCTAAATCCAAGGCTCCGCTTAATTGGACACCTTGAATTTCCGCTCCAATTCTTCCTGTTACGGGTACCACTTTTAATTGTTGTGTTTTAGTTTCCGTCATAATCAATCTCCTCCTGTAAGGTATGTTTTTTTATTTTTTAAAGGCTTCATCAATGTATTCATTGTGGATCTGGTTTTTAAAATTAAATGATTTCTTGATATAACCCACACCAGCTAAAGTATTGATTGATTCTTGTTGTGCTTTGATGGCATCTTCGGTAAAGAAGATATTTGGTTCTTCGGCCGTTATTATTGTCCTGACTGTGCTCACAGGCAATTTAGTTTCTTTGGAATAAATTTCAGATGCTTCATCTGGATTTTCAATTTGCCAATCGGCAGCTTTTTTATAAACCTTTAAATAGGCCTCTACAATTTCTGGATGTGCTTTTGCAAATCCGTTACGTGCAATGATTGCACCGGGAGCCAATATTTTTCCCTTTACATTAAGTGCGACTGCATTCCCTTTTTCAATATTATTAAGGTAATAAGGGTTCCATATCGCCCAGGCGTCCAATTGTTTGGTTTCAAAAGCGGATTGAGCATCATCCGGTTGTAAATTGATGAGTTTAATATCATCAGTCGTTAAACCATGTGCTTTCAATGCCTTGATTAAATAAACATGACCTGTTGTCCCGGAGGCAACACCGACCGTTTTTCCCTTTAAGTCTTCAATTTGCTTTATGTCACCTTCTGGCTGAGCCAGGATCCGGACAGATGACTCACCTCGACCTGTTTGTGCAATCACTTCAAATGGCAGATTCTTATCAATTCCGGCAATCAGTGCACCATCCCCTAAAAAAGATAGGTCGACCCGATTGGAAGCGAGGGATTCCAAAAGCGGGGGGCCACTCGGGAATTCACTCCACACGATTTGGGCATCCAGTTTAGAAAACTCTTCGTCGAATAATCCCTTTTCCTTTGCAATGACCAATGGCCCCATCTTGCCATTTAAGGCAATATGAACTTTAAGTGGATCGCTTTTCCCCGAAGCTTTGCCGGCATCGGAATTACAACCTGCCAATACAGCAATGCTAATGATGGCAAGTAATACTGCAGTTAACTTGTTACGATATTCCTTCATGAATTCCCTCCTTTTTTATTACACTTACCACATCTGGATAGTCAGATTAATAAAAAAAAGAGATTCAACGAAGAGTATGTCGGGGTACTCTTCATTGAATCTCCGGTAGTCCAGTTGATTCACATGACCTTTAATTGGTTTTTTGTGATGCGGATTTGTGTATGAATGCATCTTAACAGCTGTTAGAATAATCTGTCAATTATTTTTTGATTAATCCGATAAAATAAATTGGTATTATTTGTTGATTATAAATAATCGATAAGTTAATATAAAATGAAATATTGAATCGACTAGTTAACTAGAGATTCAGCAAAGGGACAATATGTGCCTTATTGCTGGATCTCTATTTTTTTTATTTGAGAAAGGGTGAGGATATTGGTAGCGACGTTAGAAATTAATCATGTAAGCAAAACATTTAAGAATGATAATGAAAGTGTCCATGTTTTGGATAATTTAAATCTGAGCGTCAAAAATGGTGAGTTCGTCACCATCATTGGTCCGAGTGGATGCGGGAAAAGCACATTATTAAAGCTGATCGCAGGACTTGATTCAGACTTTGACGGCGAGATCATTGCAGGTGATCATGCGGTTAGCGCCCCTTCTAAAGACCGTGGTTTCATTTTTCAGGAGCACCGCTTATTTCCATGGCTAAACGTTGAGAAAAATATTGCAGGTAACCTTCCATTAAAAAAACCGGACATTAGAAAAAGGGTGGATGATTTAATTTCACTTGTTAAGCTAAAAGGATTTGAAAAGGGATATCCACGCCAATTATCCGGTGGAATGTCGCAGCGTGTTGCCATTGCGAGGGCCTTATTACGTAATCCTGAAGTTTTATTGCTGGATGAGCCATTCGGTGCATTGGATGCTTTCACGCGAACGCATCTTCAAGAGGCTTTGCTAGAAATATGGGAGAAGAATATGACAACGATGGTGCTTGTCACCCATGATATTGATGAATCCATCTTTTTATCGAGCAAAGTGGTAGTCATGGAGGCAAAGCCTGGACGGATTAAAGCTATCGTTCCAATTGATTTACCATATCCAAGAAAACGAACAAGCAAAGCGTTTCAGGAATTCAGGACCGTCATTTTAACCCAACTTGATCATCATCCTGAAGAAAGGGAAGATTGGAGCATTTAATTAATTTTTGAAAAAAGGAAGGATGAAAAATATGTCTACAGAGACCGTTGCTCAAAACAAGCCGCTTGTCATAAGGAAAACGAAAAAACAATCCAAACTTGCCAAATCAGCATTGCGGGGTTCGTTCCTTCCCGTTGTCGTGTTGATTGCATGGCAATCATTAGGTTCGGTTGGCATCCTGCCTGCCCAATTATTCTCATCACCTTTATTGATCGTCACGACTTTCATTGATCTCGTTCAGTCAGGGGAAATGGGCATGCATTTACAAATCAGTTTAACGCGGGCTCTTCTTGGCTTTGCATTAGGTGGTTTTTTAGGCTTATTGCTAGGAGTCATCGTTGGCATGCAAAAAAAATCCGAAGAATATCTTAACCCAAGCATTCAAATGTTACGAACAGTTCCATTACTTGCGATTACCCCTTTATTCATTATGTGGTTCGGGTTTGGTGAACTATCCAAAGTGCTGCTTATTGCTTTAGGTGCTTTTTTTCCTCTATATTTACAAACCTTTTTGGGCCTTCGGAATGTGGATAAAAAACTATACGATGTTGCCCGAATCTTAGAGTTTGGCCGTCTGGAGCAAATAACGAAGCTGATGATTCCGGCAGCTTTACCGAACATATTGCTTGGTATCCGTTTAGCCTTAAGTGCTGCTTGGATGTGCCTGGTCGTAGCTGAATTATTGGGTGCGGATAGAGGAGTGGGCTTCATGATCCAGGATGCCCGTTCATTCATGCAAACGGACGTCGTATTCGTAGGCATCATCATTTTTGCCCTCGCTGGCAAAATCTCCGATTCGTTTGTCCGCTTATTAGAAAATCATTTACTGAAATGGCAAGATAGTTTTAAAGCCTAATTGAAAAGGATGACCGCCCGGTTTTGGGAGGTCATCCTTTTTCTTGTTTGGTAATGTATGTTTAATCTATTTCTCTATGTAAGGGCAAATAAATAGTGAAGGATGTTCCTTTGTTCAATTCGCTCTGCACCACGATTTTCCCTTTGTATTTTTGAACGATGGAATAACAAACGGTCAGGCCGATACCAGTTCCCCTATCTTTAAGCGAATAGAATGGGGTGCCGAGTATTTCAAGCTGTTCTTTGGAAAGACCTATTCCTGTATCCGTTATTCGGATTTTTGCCATAGTGCGTTCCTTCTCTGTTTCCACCTTGATGAAACCGGGATTGTTCATCGACTCAATTCCATTTTTCATGATATTGACCAGTATCTGTTTAAGCTCGATCGGATTCATATTGATTTGTAGGTCATCACGGAAATCAAGTTGAAAGCCTATGTTTCGATTATTGGCGAAACTGGATAATAGATCGGAAATCTTTTGGATTTCATAATTTAAAGGAATGACCTGAATATTATCCGTTTGCGGTTTTGCCAAAGACAAATAGTCATTGATTATCACTTGTGTATATTCAAGTTCTGTAAGCATGGTCTGCACATAAAATTTTTCCGTCTCATTCAGTTCCTTCTCTTGATCTAATAACTGGGCAAACCCCTTCACGACTGTAATGGGATTTCGTATCTCATGTGCAATGGTGGCTGCTAGCTGACCGACTGAGTTCAATTGCTTGGCCTGTTGGATCTCCTTATGGAATGCATTAGTGGATTCCATCCTATTGTTGGTTCCTATGAACACAAATACCAATATGATTTGTATAGCGATGAAATTAATCGTATTGCCGAAACTATCCAAAGAAACATACTCATAAGTGTATTTAAGATCCGTTTGCGAAATGATCAAGATGGAAGCAGGACCTAATATGATATTTAAAGTGGCGACAATATAAAATCCGATTTTATCAAAGAGAAAAATGGGAATCAAGGGTGCTATAGCAAAAAAAGCCAGCATAATTGCGGTATCTGGAAAAATCCAGAATTTGCTATATATATAAACAGTAATTAAAGAAATGAATAGGGTTTTATAGAAATTGACTTCTGTTTTTAAGAAAAACAACAGAGAGATTATCATCCCCGATATTAAAATGACCTGAAATGTCATATCGTAGGGGTTATCTTTCCAACTTATAGGTGATATGGAAATCCCAACTAATAGTAAAAAGGATATCATTGCCATGAATGCCTTCAGTATAAATCGGTGTTTGTTTTGATAATATTGATAATTTTTTAACATAATTCCCCTTAATATAAATATTCTGTTTGTTTAATAGTAATCTGATACTAGTTTTTTGTAAATCAGAAAAAAATAGATCTTGTCAACATATGTAACAAATCCTTCCAGATCAAGCAGATATGGATGATGGGGAGGCGAATGGAATGGGTTCATGGAATTGGATTGAGCATAACGAACTACACGAAGGACTTGCAAGTAATTTGTTTCATGGGGGTTTTTACCCATTTTAACTAATATATTATTTCTTTACACTATATTTGCTGTAGATTCACATTCCCCTTCTAAAATGGTGGTAATAATAGGAAGGGGATAGGGGAAAATGAAAACGAATATAAAGAAATTCGGTTTATGCATGATGAGTGCGGCTTTTATATTGCAGGCTACTTCCATGGGGACCTCAGCAGCAAATGAAGATCATTCGAATTCATCTATTTATGAGAAGAAAATTGTGAATATCGCACATCGAGGAGCTTCCGGTTATGCTCCTGAACATACCATACCCGCATATCAATTGGGAGAACAAATGAAAGGTGACTACATAGAAATCGATCTTCAGATGACAAAGGATGGAAGATTGATAGCGATGCATGATGAAAAGGTGGATCGTACAACGAATGGTACAGGTCTAGTGAAAGACTTAACTCTGGCAGAAATCAAAAAACTCGATGCCGGTACATGGTTCAATGAAAAATATCCGCAATTGGCAAAAAAGAAATATGAAGGGGTAACGGTACCCACTCTTGAAGAAGTCTTTATGAAATTCGGCAGGCAGGCCAATTACTATATTGAAACAAAGTCTCCTGATGTATATCCAGGAATGGAAGAAGAACTTCTGCAAGTTCTGAAAGAAAATAAAATGGTGGATTCAAAAGGCCGTACCAAAAATGTACTTATACAATCGTTCAGTCAAGAAAGCCTTTTGAAGGTTCATGACATGAATCCAAATTTACCGCTTGTGCAGCTTTTTTCTTATAAGAACCAAGCAACCATTTCTGATGAAGAATTGGAATCCATTAATGAATATGCCATTGGAGTGGGTCCGAACTTCAATAAGGTGGACGGACAATATGTGAAGATGGTTCGAAATCATGACCTTCAATTCCATCCCTATACAGTAAATGAAAGAGCGGACATGAAAAAAGCTCTAGAATGGGGTGCAACGGGGCTGTTTACGAATTATCCCGATGTATTTAACGAGGTTCTTAGAGAGTATAAGCATGAAAAGCACAATGACAATGTGAATTTATAAGGTTACTAAATAGGTGTTTCATAGGTGAGCCCCGGTTTTCCGGGGCTTTTTTTATATGAACCGGATTCAACTTAATGAAGGGCAATTAATCCTTGGGAGAATTAAGTGTTCATAGGCTTAGTAAACTTTGTTGGCGGTTATATCAAGAATACCTTAGGAGGTTGATTATGAAGGCTGTAACTTTTCAAGGTGCAAAAGACATATAGGTAAAACAAGTAGAAGATCCGAAACTTCAGCAAAAGGATGAAGCTTATCAAATCTTTTATGGTCACGAAGATGAATTCATTGATTGGTGCTAAACTCCTAATGGGAAGGTGATTTTAAAAAACAATGCATCGATCTGCATGGGCTTTTTTATTAGGGACACAAATAGATTGAAATTATTGTTATATTATGGATATCGTATAAAAAAGGTGAAAAAAGATGAATGATCATTATGCGCGTGAACTGAAGAATATCAGGATTACACTGATTTTCTTGACTATTATCGTTGCTTTTGTTTCAGGTGGATCCGGGAATGTGACGATTGATCCTATGAATGATGGAGGGTATAATGTGTATCCTCAGGCCAGTTATTCCAATATGGTCGATGGGAAATGGACTTTTTGGCGTGTTGACTGGCAGTACAGATTTAAGCGGAGATGAAACATTCAAAATCTATTATTATGATAGGGAAAAAGATGAGTTGATCTTCAAAAAAGCAAAGATGCTAAGTGATCTTGAATAAGGGTTATTAGTAAGGCAATGAAGTATTATATTATATAATGATAGTAAATAAAAGGAGGGTGTTCAGATGGTATTTAATTCGGCAGCGGAACTTTGTGATGGGATTGAGGTAATGTACCCTTCCTTTCACGTCCAAATGACGATAGAGATCGTCGATAAGAGATTTGGGCCTGTAAGGGCGGAAGCAGAGATTGCCATCAAGCCTGTCAAGTCAAAGGAATATCTAGAAGTATTTGTGGAAGAACTGGAATCGGAGCATATTTTTGCTGATGAAAATGGCAGTATATATGGCAGCTTCGGCATCGATCAAAGCATCCAGATTTATGATGAAGTCCTAACTACCATTCCATTCGAAGAGTTAATCGGAAAAGAAAACTGGAAAGATGTGGTGGGTGTACCCATCACGGAGGATATGCTAAAAGAACAGCTGGAAAAAGCCCTCAATGATTATCAATTCAGTGATTTGAGCGGAAAATATAAATTCAGGAAAAGATGCACGATTACTGAACTCCAATTTTTGAAGTAAAAAAAATGGAGAAGGTAAAAAGCCTTCTCTATTTTCATTATTCTTGGATCATATTAAAGCTGTTTTGGTTAGCATAACAAGCCTTCTTTTCTTCGTATTCGGTCCCATCTATCCATATCAGGTAAACCCTATACACTCCTTATTCTCGTCCTTTAACTAAGAACATCTTCGCATTATGTTTACATCAGATAAAAGTAAGTTCGGCATTGGTTAAAAACATATTCCCATCCAATATCTATTATTAAAAAAATCCACTTTTTTGAATGCGATGGTAAGTATGAATGAAATCGCATCAGACTGTGAAATATGGTTCTATATTTTTCATCATTTGTTAGATATATTGAATGTAAGGCACTAAAAAAGCACAGGAGTTAGCCCCTGTGCGACTAAATTATTTATAAACCTTACTTGGGATTTTTACTGCAGGGCGGCCAAATGCATAAGGAGCTACTTCATATTCCTGGAATACGAGATAGATCCCCCCATTTGTATAATAGAACTGTGAATCCTTATTGACGGGAACATCGCTCTGTTTTTTAACATAAAAACTATCTCTTTTCCTCATGTAGTCAAAAGCATATTTCTGCACCTTCGTATATTTCACTTTGGATGTGAGGATTTCACTGATTTTCACCTGTTTACCGGAAGACACTTTAAAATTATAGGATGTTGTGTATCCCATTCCATGAGCTCCACCGCTATAGGAGTAATCGTCAATAAGAATGCTTAGCTTTTCATCCTGGTTGAATTTCACTTTATACGAAATACTGTAACTATACTGGCAAGTGTATGGGGATTCTTTGCACCATTCCTCATTTTTATCTTTTTCCCTATCCTTTTTTGCTTGCAGATAAAAGGAATAGGCATCCTTGGCATGCTTAGTTAACACCTGATTAATTTTATCCTGAGCTGCTTTACTTTTTAGTCCTGATACTTGCGGATACGACAAGTCACTAATATTTTTATACTTTTTCTTGGTTATCTTCACATTGCTAAATTTTAAATATTTAGTAGATACATAGGCTTTTTTTCCATTGTACCGAATTTCCGACCAGCCGGATTTTGTTTTCGAATAAACGGTTACGGCTTTCCCTTTCTCCAACGATCCTACTTTTTTATAGCTGGTGCCGGGACCACTTCTAACAGATAAAGGGGAATTCTTCGTGTTTACCGTTGCGTTTTCTGTAGTGGCTGCGGAGACAAAGTCGATTTTTATCAGTAAAAAAGAGATGCATGTAAAAGTTAATGCGACAGCAAGGAAAATCTTAGTGAAATTCTTGGATAGCATTCAATTACCACCTTTGTATAATTTTTACATTACCTATTATATAAGTTGGTGGATCAAATAGAAAGTTAATTTTATAATTCAAAAGCTAAAGAGGAGAAAGAAATGAAAATTGGTTTAGTACGGCATTTTAAGGTGGCACATGAATTCCCTACTGGGAAATCTGTGACGGCGGATGATATGAAGCAATGGTTTGTGGACTATGATGCAGCGGATATTATTTATGGAACGACTTTACTTGGCGTGGAGGAATGGCAGGAATGTTATTGCAGTGATATGTCGAGAGCTGTCAAGACAGCGGAACATATTTATCCAGGTACGGTTCATCGGATGGAGGAGCTGCGGGAAATACCTTCTCCCCCTCTCAAAGGGAAGGTGAAGCTGCCGTTCATCCTTTGGGCCATCTGGATTCGCTGCTGCTCGCAGTTCAACAAGGAGACAAGGGCGGAAATTAAGATCGCCGAAC
Organism: Peribacillus sp. YIM B13482; assembly: GCF_042787975.1. Classification (NCBI taxonomy): domain Bacteria; kingdom Bacillati; phylum Bacillota; class Bacilli; order Caryophanales; family Bacillaceae; genus Peribacillus; species Peribacillus sp. YIM B13482. The sequence goes on along the minus strand of NZ_JBHZPF010000021.1, from coordinate 55,327 downwards.
GAAGGATCAATAAAGTATTGGATGAAGTTTTTGCAAAGGGGGAAAGGGATGTTCTGATCGTGAGTCATGCCGCCCTAATGGTTTATATGAGGAAAGAGCTGATCCGACGGGGGTTCACCGGTCCAAAATTCAAGATTGCCGGTAATGGAAAGCTGTATGTATTCGAAAGATGATAAGTCAAAAATATAGGGTTTCCCACGATAGAAGGTAAGTCTGGTATATTGAACATTTTGCTTAAGAAAGATGCAGGCCTTTTCCGATTAGTTATTCTTTTTCCGTTGGTTGTGGTTTATTATTGTAATAGTGTAATTTTTACGAATTCAATAATAGGGAAAGAGGTTGGACAATTTGGTGAAGGCAGTTTTTTTTGATTTAGATGATACATTACTATGGGATCAGAAAAGTGTAAAAGAGGCTTTTGTGGCCACATGTGAAGTGGCTAAGGAGAAATATGATTTAAATGTCGACGAGTTTGAAGAAGCGGTTCGGAAGGAAGCGCGTGAGCTTTATTCTTCTTACGATACCTATGAATTTACACAAATGATCGGAATCAACCCATTTGAAGGACTGTGGGGAAATTTTCAGGATGATCATGATGAATTCCGGAAGATGGCCGTGATTGCACCAAATTATCGGAAAGAAGCATGGACGAGAGGCTTGAAGGCATTAGGGATCGATGACCCGGCATTTGGGCTCGAACTGGCAGAACGTTTCCCTGCAGAGAGACGTAAAAAGCCATTTATTTATGAAGAATCATTCCGTGTGTTAGATGAATTAAAAGGGAAGTACAAAATGCTATTGTTGACAAACGGTTCTCCTGAACTCCAAAATACTAAACTTGAAATTACACCTGAACTAGTTCCTTATTTCGATCAAATCGTCATTTCTGGAGCTTTTGGACGAGGTAAACCGGATGCCTCCATTTTTGAGCATGCTTTGGAGATCATGGAACTTGATAAGGATGAAGTATTGATGGTCGGCGATAATTTAATGACGGATATCCTTGGAGCATCACGGGTAGGTATAAAGTCGGTTTGGATAAATCGCCATGATAAGGAACGGAATGAAGTGCTTCCAACCTATGAAATCAAGCATTTAGAGGAGCTTTTCCCAATCCTTGAGAGCCTGGAAAATTAATTGGTGATCCTTCTCCAAGTAACGAATTTGGAGAGAGTGACCTAAAGTATTAGGACTTTCAAATTATATACAGAATGAAAAGGGTGATATATAGTTACCCTGTAATCAATTAAATTATTCAGACTAGGGGTGTCCAATAACAGTTGGGCTGAGAGAGAAGCGCTTATGCTTCTTAACCCTCAGGACCTGATCTGGTTCATACCAGCGTGGGGAAGTTAGAATCTACTAAACAATGACATTTCATTTGGTCATTTCTGTAGTCATACTAACGTTAGCCGGGTCTTAAATATGAGATCCGGTTTTTTCGTGCGAAATGGATTGGATTTTGTCCTTTTTAAATGAACTTAAAAAGGAGAAATGAAATCATGATGAGTAATTCAGTAAATGACATGAACGTTTCAATTATGTCCAGTTTTGCCGGGAGTAAAAAAGTGTATGTTGAGGGATCGAGACCTGATATTAAAGTACCTATGCGTGAAATTAAACTAAGTCCCACTACAGGTGCATTCGGCGAAGAGGAGAATCCGCCTTTGCGGGTTTATGACACAAGCGGTTCATATACGGATTCAGAATATCCCATTGATATTCATAAAGGCCTTGCCCCGATTAGACGCAATTGGGTCTTGGAACGTGAAGACGTTGAAGAGTATGAAGGACGTGAAATAAAACCCGAAGATAATGGGTATAAAAAAGTGGAGTCACAATCCAAAGCTGAAATTTTTCCGGGATTGAAAAGAAAGCCATTGCGTGCAATGAAAGGGAAAAACGTAACCCAGCTTCATTATGCCCGTAAAGGTATCATCACCCCAGAAATGGAGTTCATTTCAATCAGGGAAAATGTTGCCCCTGAGTTTGTAAGAGAAGAGGTAGCTAGCGGTAGGGCGATCATTCCGGCAAATATTAACCATCCTGAAAGTGAGCCAATGATCATCGGACGTAATTTTCATGTGAAAATAAATGCGAATATAGGAAACTCAGCTGTTAGTTCATCGATCGAAGATGAAGTGGAGAAAATGACTTGGGCTACACGTTGGGGAGCCGACAACATAATGGATTTATCCACCGGAAAGAATATTCACACGACCCGGGAATGGATTATCAGGAATTCACCAGTGCCAGTTGGGACGGTTCCAATATATCAAGCATTGGAAAAAGTGAATGGAGTCGCGGAAGATTTAAATTGGGAAGTTTTTCGGGATACATTAATCGAGCAGGCCGAGCAAGGTGTCGATTACTTCACCATACACGCTGGTGTGCTTTTGCGGTACATCCCTTTAACAGCAAAGCGAGTTACGGGAATTGTTTCACGAGGGGGGTCCATCATGGCACAATGGTGCTTGGCCCACCACCAAGAAAGCTTCCTCTATACTCACTTTGAAGAGATTTGTGAAATCATGAAGGCATATGATGTTTCTTTCTCATTAGGTGACGGCCTCCGTCCTGGATCCATTGCAGATGCAAACGATGAGGCGCAATTTGCTGAATTGGAAACACTGGGGGAACTGACGAAGATTGCTTGGAAGCACGATGTTCAAGTCATGGTGGAAGGACCCGGTCACGTACCGATGCATTTGATTAAAGAAAATATGGATAAGCAGCTGGAAGTCTGTCAAGAAGCTCCATTCTATACCTTAGGACCTTTAACAACGGATATAGCTCCTGGATACGATCATATTACTTCTGCGATTGGTGCTGCAATGATTGGATGGTTTGGAACTGCCATGTTATGTTATGTGACACCGAAAGAGCATTTGGGACTTCCGAATAAAGAGGATGTTCGAGTAGGGGTCATTACTTATAAAATTGCAGCCCACGCAGCTGACCTTGCAAAGGGCCATAAGGATGCACAAAAACGGGATGATGCCCTTTCGAAGGCTAGATTCGAATTTCGTTGGAGAGATCAGTTCAATCTTTCTCTCGACCCTGAAAGGGCGGTTGAATATCACGACGAAACTCTTCCGGCTGAAGGTGCCAAAACAGCCCATTTCTGTTCAATGTGCGGACCTAAATTCTGCAGTATGAGAATCTCCCAGGACATCCGTGATTTGGCAAAAGAAAAGGGCCTGGGTTTTGAGTCGGTAATCGATGAAGGGCTTAAAGAAAAAGCGAATGAATTTAGGAAAACGGACGGAGAAATCTATCAATGATTCGGACGAAAGGGAGAATTCGATGAATCGGGTAATCCAGATAAAAGTTGAAATGAAACAGTTGGAAACTCAATTGGAACAGCTAAAAAGAGAGCTGAACATTTTTCGGGAGAATTGTAATCATGAATTTGTAAAAAATGATTATAGTCAACAATGTACAAAGTGCTACTTAATCGAAAGTCTGCAATGGTAGTGATTCCTTAATCGTCCTTTCGTTATCGGAATTAATCCCTTAATCATGTGGGGCATTCAATCATAAAGTCAACATGATTAAGGGGATATTTCATTACAAACTTGTTTTATTAATATGAAGAGGGGGAGGGACCAGCCATCCTTTTTCCTTATTTAATCTTAGGAAATGAGCACCCAATGCTGCTTTTTTTGCATTGAATTGTGCGAACATCACTGCGATATCTTCGCGGATGCATTGACCCATGATCTGGCTGCAAGCAACTAATCCTGCATTAATATCGATTGATACTGAAGCAGAGATTTCAGGATCTTGAAGACGTGCCCCAACGGGAATATCCTCTAAATTAGCTTTAGGCCTTTCAGGTGGTGATGGAGGCAGTCCTACGTTATTTTCTTTTAATAATAATTCAATTTGGTCATTTTCCTGTTTCCCTTGATTTATTACTTCTACAAGTAATTTATGCAGGTCCTTGTCACCAGTGTGATTGAGCATTGTTTGATGACATGCAATTAACCCTTTTGTTGTTAGAAATGCCCATGTACCAAATACCTCTCCGTAATGCATAGGCTCTTCTTTTGGGTTTCCGCTTAAAATTCCCATAACCATCCTCCTTGAACTATTTTACGCATTTAAGTTACCCTGTACTAATCCTGAATCCATGAGTTAATGTTTGGAAATGTTAGAGGGTAATTTAGCCTTTTATTCCTTGTAGCCATTCTTGATAACATTCATCACAGAGCATTTCATTTCTATCCGTGTCAGTAACTTGAAATGTTACGACATGGATTTTTTTTTCTTCCGTGTCATCAGTACAATAGAAGCATTTATGAGTCATTTGAAATCCTCCCATACATATAAAGTGTTTATAGTTTAGAACATCAGGCTTTTTTTATACAGACAACATGATGTAGGGCGGAAGAGTTTAAATTGAATAATCCTGTTGGTTTTTAACATACTAAGCTTGTTCACATCATTGATGAAACGAGGAGGGAAATAAAATGCAAAATCAAAATCAACAAGGTCAAGTACACCAGAACATGCAAACGGGTGCTATTCCCCCACAAATGAATCACGGTGGTCACGAAGTATTCGATGTACATGAAGTGTTGTCGGGAACGATTGGAACTTTAAACACTTACATGCTTTTGCGTCAGCATGCTCAGGATCAGGAATTGATGGACATTCTGGATCGTCAATATCAGTTCATCCAAGATGAATATAATATTTCATTGGAGTGCTTCCAAACGGGTCAAGATCCTTCTAAACCAACCCAGAGCTACAAAATGAATCAAGGTAATGATTTTATATATGGATTGACACCAACCCAGCCAAAGAAACCTTTGCAATCCGTGTCGGAAATTACAGATGAGTGCATTGCAGGCTTGATGCTTGGAGCTGTTAAGTCTGCAGCATCCATGAAAGCGATGGCAGCGCTTGAAATAACGAATCCGGTGGTTCGCCGTGTGTTTGCAGATTCCGTTCCGAACTGCATTGAAATGGCATATGAGATTTCGTTATATCAAAACAAACATCATTACTACCAAGTTCCACAGCTTGCACAGCAGGATATGCAACAAATGATGAATTCATATGCACCCGCACAAGGAAATAACAACATTAGTCATTAAATGACATGGTTTTTGGATTCCTTTGTCAAACATAAAGAAGGGGTAGGACAAATTGTCCTATCCCTTCTTTATCATTGTTTCATCTGATTTATTTCCTGAATGCATTCCTGGACGAGGGTTACAGCCTGACTCATGGTGGCTCCTCCGCCAAATGCTGCGGTCACACCAATGGCTTCAAGAATGTCTTGTTCGGAACAGCCTTGATCAAGACATCCTTTAGTATGATAGATAATACAATATTCATCTTGCGAATATAAGCTTATTCCTAGTGCGATAAGCTGTTTTTCTTTCTTGGATAATTGTCCTTCTTTAAAGCACTCTTCCGTAAACGAATTGAATTTCTCAGCTAAATCAGGCATTTTATGCGTAAAGGCACCGATTCCAGCTTTATAATCACGAAGAGCATTTTCAGTAGAATTGTTAGCTTCAAATTCCATTTTCCATTCAGCTCCATCCTAAATTTTTTTCATCAAAAATTAGTATGAGCTAAACAATGAACGATTAAACAGAAACACAGGAGTTTACCGAAGTAATCATAGAACCGTCCTTCCTACAAGGCAAGTGATCCCTTAGGCCGGGTGGCTTTGAACCATTGATAGCATAGGATGCAGATAAGTGTAACGTCGATGGCATCACCGGCATAGTACATTAACATTCCTCCATTTTCCGCTTGTTCCTTGGTGACTCCGCTTGGAGGATGGGCAAAAATATATTTAGAAAGGATATCATGGCCGGCCAGTGAAATTGTAAATATGATAGCTCGAAACATGAAGCTGAACCTGTGGGGCGCAGGGTCCATATAAATCATAGACGCAGTGAATAGATAACCCGCTATGAACACGTGAAAATGCACTAATGCATGTAGAAGGGCACTTTGATGCATCAACCCATATAACCCAGTCGTATAAAGTATCCAGAGTCCCCCAATATTTAGCGCGGAAGCAATGGTTGGATTACTTAAAATACGCAGCGGCCAACTTTTCAACAACTTTGAAAGGCGTCTTGCTGATTGTACATCAAGTGTTCGCAGTGCAAGAGTAATGGGAGCAGCAAGCACGAGTAGGATGGGTGCAATCATTCCAAGCAGTAAATGACCAACCATATGCGCAGTGAAGTCCATATGCGCGCGATTGGCTATGGGGCCAATGATTGCAGAAGCTGCACAGATGATGCCAAGGATCCATAAGAACGTACGGTATAAGGGCCATTTTTGATAGCGGCGGCTCGAAATTACGACAGCTGCAATATAGATCACTATAATAAGCGCGGGTAGAATTAATAAAATCGATTCAAAGAGAGCTCCATTATCATTTTGAATATGACCATTACTGTGCATAGCGGCCTTCTGCTTTCATTTTAAGTAAGCTGCGCCGAGTTCGAATGATAAGGGAAATGCCGATCAAAATCATGACAGTGGCTGCAATGTTCCAAATCAAGTCGTATGGGAGAATATCGACATTGTAACGGATCTGATGAAGACGCATGAGCTTGTGCTGGATGGTACCGTCATATAACTGAAAAGAACCTGCCCCTAGCAATACTCCCCCTGTCCACCTTTTCAGCCATAAACCCTTTCGGCGGCGAAGGTCAGCGAACATGAACAAAGACCCGACAGTCGCGAACCAGCTTAGAGCATGAAATAAACCATCCGAGACAAGCCCAATATTGGATGTGGACTTGTCATAGAAGTGATGCCAATGCAATAGCTGATGAAAGATGGCCTCATCGATGAATGCAACCAGTCCGATCCCGAATAGAAAACCTGACCATAGATTACGAGCGGAATAAGTATAGCGGATTTCTGAAATAGATTGATCTTTTTGATTTCTGGGCTTGAAATCCATTTTCCTTCCTCCTTTTAGTTTTCTTAGATACAGTATTTTTTTCCTTTATTTGGTTCTTTGTACTTTACCCAGTATTGTAAGGTTCTAGACAGGGGAAATGGACCTTTAATAACACTTATTTATTGAGACGGTCATGAATTTAGATATTCCTTAGCTTTCAGTTCAGTTATCTTTTTTAACCACATAACAATTTTTTCTAATTCCTGTTCGTTATAACTGAAATCTTGTTTCAAGGATGGGCAAGCGGGTAAAAAAAACCGTATTATATAAAAAACCTACTACAATAAAAGGAGGAGTTAATATGTTTCGTCATCAAAAAGAATTGCAATTTGAAGTTAAGGTAGATCGACCAGATCCGATGCTGGCCCGTCAAATCCAGGAAGTTTTAGGTGGACAGTTTGGGGAAATGACTGTCATGATGCAATATCTTTTCCAAGGTTTTAACTGTCGGGGAGAAGAAAAATATAAAGATATGCTGATGGATATTGGTACAGAGGAAATTGGACATGTAGAAATGCTTTGTACGCTCATTAGTCAATTGCTTGATGGCGCTTCTCCGGAAGATCAGGCAGAAGCCGCAAAAGACCCTGCTATAGCAGCGATCATGGGTGGAATCAATCCCCAGCATTTGCTCGTAAGCGGTCTAGGCGGACTGCCAACCAACTCGAATGGGGTTCCCTGGAACGGATCTTATATTGTAGCGAGCGGAAATTTATTAGCGGACATGCGGTCGAATCTGCATGCTGAAAGTCAAGGACGCCTTCAAGTGGCCCGTTTATATCATATGACAAAAGATGAAGGGGTCCGTGCTACGTTCCGTAAAATGTTAGCCCGTGACCGTTACCACCAATATCAATGGATGGCGGCCATTGCAGAACTTGAAGAGAAAAACGGCGTAGTCGTTCCTGCGTCATTCCCTCCTGAAGCGGAAATGGAATCTCAACCGGAAGCGTACGAATTCTGGAACTTGTCAGAAGGCAATGAATCAGGAGACGGCCTGTGGGCAACAGGAAGTGCCCCAGATGGAACAGGAGATTTTGTTTATGTAGCAGAACCAGTTGCAAAAGGGCAGATTCCTAACCCAAAGGTTCCGGCTGCAGAATTGCATAATGACCTTGATAGAAATCAATCGCTTAATAGATAAAGAGATAAAAACTCATCAAGAAAAGGTTGATGGACCTAAAGGGACATCGGCTTTTTTTATTCTACCAGGGTTACGGTTTCATCGATGGACATATTTCATTATCTGTATATAGTTGCTCAAAACTTTAATAGTTGCTTGTGAAATTTTTTGGAGTAGCATAGTTTCCAACTTCAAGACAATCCATATCAAAGGCGGTCTCTATTTATATAATAAGGAGTGGGATAGATGAAAGCTGTAGTAGTTAAAGAACCGGGTGGTGCAGAACAATTACTATTTAAAAATTTTTCTAAGCCCATGCCGGAAAAGGGGGAATTTTAATTAAGGTGAAAACCTCTGCAATAAATAGAACGGATATTGTTTCACGAGAAGGAAAATCCGGTTATATGGCCAATCCTATATTAGGGATTGAAGTTTCTGGGGATGTGGGGGAAACAGGGGAAGGAGCAAATATAGAATTGGGTTATGCTGAATATGCTGTGATGCCAGCTGATAGAGCGATGAAGATCCCGGATAGCCTGTCATTTGAGGAAGCGGCAGCGATCCCTGAAGTATTCTTGGCTGCGTACCAAACCTTGTTTTGGTTAGGTGAATTGACGTATCAAGAAATAGTATTGATTCATTCTGACGGAAGCGGTGTGGGCACTAACAGCTATCCAACTGGCAAAAAAACTGACAAAAGCGAAAATCAACACTACAGCAGGTTCAAATGACAAATTGGATTTCTGTCACTCTCTAGGAGCGGATATCTGTATCAACTATAAGAAACAATCTCGATGAGGAAGTACTGAAAGCTACAAATGATCAAGGAGTGGATGTCATTCTGGATTTCATCGGTGCTTCTTACTGGGAGAAAAACCTTAAAAGCATAAGGACTGATGGAAGATGATACTGATAGGCATTCTAGGTGGAACTGTAGTCGAGAAGGTGAATTTGATGGAACTTCTCTTAAAACGAGTTCAATTAAAAGGGACTCTATTAACTCCCCGAAGTGATGAATATAAAAAAGAGTTAACGGAATTCGCTACAAAGGCCATGCCGTTGTTCTTCCAAAATGAAATCAGGGCAATCGTAGGTCATGTCTTTCCTTTTGAAGAAATAAAAAGGGCGCATGAACATATGGAAGCCAATAAGAACTTAGGTAAAATCATCTTACAGGTGAATGAATGAAGAAAGAGAGCTGCTTGGTGTGTGAATGGAGGAGGTTGCCAAAGAAAACAACATTATGGGGCGAATGAAATAAGGCCAAAGTATAATGAATATATACAGAGTCAGGATACTTTTCATCGGTGTCGGACTTAAGGGGGAATCGTAATGAATGAATTGAATGCATTATTCAGGAAAAGAATTGGGCTTCAGAACGATGAGAAGCTGACATTTGATGAATTAGATGAAATTCTTGATAAGACAGCGAAAACCATTCCTTTTGAAAACTTATCAATCATGGCATCCCATTTGAGTGATATCAATAAAGAGAATATCATGAAGAAAGTCCTCGTGAGGAATGAGGGTGGATTATGCTATGAATTGAATACAGCCCTTTATTTTTTCCTGTTGGAAAATGACTTTGATGTATTCTTGGTTCGGGGTGTCATCTATAAACAAGGGTGGATGACCATAGGAAGGACACATGTCACTATTCTTTTGAAACATGAGGGCCAAATATATTTAATCGATACTGGATTTGGTGGGAACCTGCCTTTAAAACCAGTTCCGTTGAACGGAGAAACCGTCATTTCCCAAAATGGTGAATTCAGGATAAAAAAAGAAAATACCGACCATGGGAATCATATCCTTGAATTAAAGCTGAAATATAAAGATCCCGATTGGAAAATCGGGTATGCATTCGATTCTTTAAAACCCGTAGAAAATGTAGTGGAACTTAATGAGATCCAAACGATCATCAGTGAAAATCCCCAATCGCCATTTAATAAGCATCCATTAATCACCCGTCTTACAAACGGTGGTAACATCACTTTAACTGATACATCCTTTACACAGTGGGACGATGGGAAAGTGACGAAAGAAGAAATAGATGGAACACGATTTAAAGAATTAATGAAACAACACTTCGATTGATAAGAGAAACGGTCTGAATATCAAAGGCGTGCTTGACAGTCTTTTTATGATTAGTATGTTCACTTTCGGGACTTCATTGATGTGAAAGACAATCTAATTTTGCTGAAAGCAGGACAAGTGTCAGTCCTTGTTGAATTAGTAGTTGAAAAGAGGCTGATGAAAATGAGTAATGCAAAATATAAATTTTATTATGTGAACGGTGAGACAGAAGAGTTAGAGACGAATGAACAATATTCTGATGAAGCGAATAGTATCCTGAAATTGCAATTAATCCAAAATGCGACGTGGCTGCAAGCCGGTGGCAAACATATCAACTTGGCTAATGTAATTAGTATTGAATATACAGGAGAAAAAGGTAATCGTAAATCGGAGTCGATCAAGTTCAGACCTAATAAGTAAAAACATCCATTATGGATGTTTTTCCTATTTTAGATTCGAATTCAGAGGGGTGAAAAGGGTATGGATAGGAAGAATCGGTTGGTTTTTACTAGATCAAATGCTGGTACTAAACGAAAATTCGATGAAGCGATCACCATTTTGGAATATAGCGTAATGCTAGTTGAATTCTTTGAATTAGAAGAATTCAACAATATAATTGCAGGTCAGTTAATGCTGATTCTATGTGAGACGAAAAATACTCGTATAAAACGGGAAAAGGTCACCATTGACCATTCCTTAATAAAGAAAATCAATCCTTACCCGAAATTGTATCCCATAAAAGATTCCATTCAAATAAGCAATGCTGATATTCCCGAAGACCTCTTCGATTACTCTAAACAGAGGATTGAGCTAAAGCTTTGGAGAAATCAAATTATCTATAAAACCATTATCGAAGGGAAAATCCATGAAATAAAAATCATTGATTTTATAAAGGAAACAGCTAATAAGATTGGTGGGGCGCAAGCTGAATCAAGTCTCCCTAATAATTCCATTATCCCGGATGGGCATACCAAAATCTTATTAAGGAGTATAGCGAAAGGGTTATTCAAATCCATCGGCAGGGATTATAAAGAGCAAACTTCTATGAACCTCTCACATATCATACAAAAAATCGAGGAATCAAAAGGGGGCTCGTGATTAATCCTACTGATGATGGAATTGTCCCGAGTCAGCCATTTAAGTTGTGCGTTTGCGGATAAATAAAACCCTAAGCAATTTAGCTTAATAAAATGAAAGACGATTTTTCTATTTGCGATAGAAAAGTTCGTCTTTTTTTTATTTCCTTTAATTTTCCATCTCATAAGATATGTAGGATCAACGCTATCAGATCACATTCATATAAGGGGAAGACTAATCATAAATTATGTCTGGCTCCATTTCTTTGATCTCGAGTGTTCTCCACAATTTCTGCATATTTAATTGGTAAGGTGGGTTTAACTCGAAAAGGAGGTTTTATCCATGTTGAAAAAAAGAACAAAAATGCCAATCATTTTATCATTATTAACAGCCCTACTTTTAGCCCTCGGCGCTTGTTCCAACAGCGGTGATCAAAACAAAGATAATAAAGTAGAAAAGCAACATGGTGAAATGGACATGAACCATTCTGGCTCAGGAGATGTTCCTAAAGGATTAAAAGCTGCAGAAAATCCAACCTATGAGGTTGGAAGTCAAGCAATTATCGAATCAGGTCATATGGAAAGCATGAAGGGGGCAAAAGCAACAATAGTGGGTGCCTATGATACGACTGCTTATGCAATTTCGTATACGCCTACAACTGGCGGAGAAAAAGTGGAAAATCATAAATGGATCATTCACGAGGAGATCAAAGATGCAGGTGAAAAAGCGTATGAACCCGGAGCGGAGGTTACAGTAAATGCCTCTCATATGAAAGGGATGAACGGGGCAGTCGCTGAAATTGAATCTGCTGAAAAAACGACTGTTTACATGGTTGATTTCACTCCGACTACAGGAGGAGAAAAAGTGAAGAATCATAAATGGGTAACGGAAAGTGAATTATCAGCGTCTGAATGATCTAGCATCATATTTGCACTTGCTTTCAATTCAGAAGAAGAAAAAAGGAATGGCAAACAAATCCATTCCTTTTTTTGAATATGTGTTCTTGAAAATTATTGTTTGGCAGGGATTGTGAATTTGTATCTGTTAATATAGAATTATAAGTTCTTAAAAAATGGTGGTGTAGGTATGGTTACTGGATTAAATATTAGACCTTTTATGGAAAATGATTATACAGCACTGATCAACTATTCTTTACCTATAGAACAAGCAATCTATACTTCTTTACCCTTGAAAGTTATCGAAGACTTCAGGAAGGATAAATATAACCTACCCATGGTCATATATTTAAATGAGGATTTGATTGGTTGTTTTGCCTTATATACGGATAAAGCGGGAAATCAGTTTACAAGTAATGAGAATGCCATTCTTCTAAAATCATTCTCCTTGGATTCACGCCATCAGAAAAAGGGGCTAGCTTTTAAGGCTTTAAAAGTTTTACCTGAAATGATCAAACTAAGTCATCCAGATAAAAATGAGATTATTCTAACGGTGCATCATTCGAATATTCCAGCGATAAATTTATATAAAAAAGCTGGATTTGTTGACAAAGGATACAGATTTAACGGGGAAGATGGGGAGGAATTTATTTTCCATTTTTCTCTGGATTAAGGGAGCTTTAGATAACTTCCGGTAGGTATCATTAACCTATTGTCATGAAATAGGTTTGTTATGCTTCACATAAGTTCACCAAGCTATGTAAAGCCACTCCCCCAACGAAGTGACATCAATAGCCGTCGGGAAAATCCATGTGGTTCATCAAATAACCAAAATTCCATAAATTTCTTCAGACGGTATATGGATAAAAGATGAAAGTTTCGTAGAGATATCATGAACATAAATCCCGCAATCTAGCAATATGTTCGTATGTTTTTTTAATATAACCGGTATTGTATACTCACTTTGGCCAATAAACATCGTTTGATTTCTAACTGCCAAACCGCGAGTATAACCAAGGCTTTTAAAAATATCTTCCTCATTTCTTTTTACTATGAAATCACCTGAAACACAATAATACATTTTATCATCATAATGAAGTACACTGTGAGGTTGAAGTAATTTATCATAACAAATCTTAACCACTTTTCTTTCCTGTAAAGAATATTCTAGAATCACACCTTTGTGGATTGTTTTATTAGGGAAATGCAAAAGAGAGCAAATTTTTCCTTGGAGGATTTGAAAACATTGATACATATAACTTATCATTTACGATATACAAATCGTTGACGTGGCAAACATCGTCATGTTCAGGTGAAAATCTAATTTCATCAATTCTTTCCAAATTGTTTTCCAAATTATAAACACCAATTGAGTTAGTTTTGGTTTCAATAATATAAGCTTTATCATTGTCTATTGCTATACCATGTAAATCTAATTCTGTAGATAAAGTTTTATTCTTTATAACCTTTAAGTTTTCATCCAAAATAAAGATTCCATGAGAATTTGAAAGTACGACAAAAGAGCTGCCGTATTTTGTAATACCTGTGCATCCAACATTTAAAACCTTTTTTATTTCATATTCTTGGTTTTTAAATTGGACTAAATAAAGAGCACCTTTATGATTGCAGCATGAAATTAATAATTTACAATCATCTATGGGTATCATGTAATGTCGCACCTCCTTTTTTGGACAATTCCTTTTCTTATAAAGTATGAATTTTTTAAAAAATGGTATAGACAAGCTATAGATTTTTTTAATAGCACCATATATATAAATGTAGTTTGGAAAACATAATAGTGTTGTGTAAACCATTATTCTTTTTATACAAGTTTATAAAGGTGTATTCGTTTTGAAATAGGCTTTATGCTCTACACTCCCAAGTTAATATTTGCATAAGTATCATTGGCCAATGTTCTCTAATGTCATTAATCTTAAGTGATTTCCTCATTGATAGCTTCAGAATACTACCTACTGTAATCACAAAAAATACAATAGTTTATATGTATGAGGGACGATTCTGGTAAATGAATCGTTCTTCTTTATTTTTGCTGGTTTACAATGTTTCCTTTACAAAAACATATAAAAGTTCATGAAAACTTTACTTTTATTTACAGATTTCTTATATTGATGTCAATATTCAGTAATACATGCTTGGTATAATCGATTAACGGTTTTAAAAAGATATTGGAAAAGAGTCTTCTAAAAATCTTTCATTTGCAGATGAGTAAGCAGGCTGATTGGAGATGACTGACTAGTAGGAGTGAACAAAAATGGAGCAATCTATAAATCTAAATGAGCTTACATTTAGTGAAAAAGATAGATATATGATCATTACGAATGCTTATCCACATGAAGAGCAGTTATATCGGAATGGGTTCATCCATCGAAGAGTCAAGGCTTATCTGGATGAGGGTTTGAAGGTTGATGTCTTTGTTTTGCATCCTGCCTATAAAAAAGCAGAAAAGTATACGTATGAAGATGTGCCAGTTTATCGAGGAACTGAACAGCATCTGCGCATTTTCTTAAATCATAAAGTACATAAAAAAGCACTCATTCATTTTGTTAATCCAAAAATGGTACAAGCGATAAAAGAAACAAGCTCAGAATTACCGATTATCACATGGATACATGGATTTGAAACCGAGGCATGGCATAGAAGATGGTTTAATTTTCTTGAAAGCCCTGAAAGCTTACGGAAGATACTTGAAATGTCGGACGACTATTATGTAGAACAGCTTACTTTTATGAATTGGTTTTATCAAACGAATGAATTGGATACTACCTTTGTTCATATTTCCAAATGGTTCAAAGAACATATAGCGGAATGTGACGCGAGAGCGGACTCGAAAAATTCTGTAATCATTCCCAATGTAATAGATGACAATCTGTTCGCCTTTGTAGAAAAACCAGTTGAAATGCGGACAAAAGTCCTTTCAATCAGGCCATACGCTTCACGAAAATATGCAAATGATTTATCGGTGAAAGCAGTGCTGGAACTATCAAAGAGACCATGCTTCGATAAGTTGGAATTTGCTTTTTATGGTGATGGAAAATTGTTCGACCAAACCGTTGAGCCAATCCGGAATTTTGAGAATGTAACTATCCATAAAGGCTTCATATCTCAAGAGCGAATCGCTGCATTACATAAGGAGTATGGAATTTTCCTTTGCCCAACCCGTTTGGACTCTCAAGGTGTTTCAATGTGCGAGGCCATGTCCAGTGGGCTAGTGCCGATTTCAACAGATATCACGGCAATTCCGGAATTCGTTAAACACGACGTTTCTGGCCTTCTTACAAAACCTGAGTCCCCTATCGATATTGCGGATGCAATAGAGCGTTTATATTACAACTCGGACGTATTTTTAAGAGTGTCAAAACAAGCATCGCAGTCGATTCGGGATAAATGCGCCGTAGATGTTGTTATTAAAAGAGAATTGGAGCTTATCCAAGGTTAATGGAGGGGAGTTTTTTCAATATGGACGGACGAAACGAATATTGGAAAACTATGTATGAAGAACTTGAATTGCAAATGAAAGACATGATGTCGATGACATTGGAGCTCATAGAGAGCAATAACACGGAAAAACAAAACATTATTGAGAACGTTACAAAAGAAAATAATATGTTGCGAGTAGAATTAGAAAAAAGTAAGGTAGCCCAAAAAGAAAATATTAAACTTAACAAAGAGATACGGAGACTTAAGTTATTAGAACACAAATTCAACGTTACATATGCAGGGAAATTCACGTTAAAATATCTTGCACTTAAATCATCTATTAAAGAACAAATAAAAAAATAAAATTTTCATATCAGATTTCAGTCATTGGAGTGAAAACTTTGAATTCATATGAACTAGTGGAAAAAGGAAAATTGAAGGTACTTCTATTTGGCTTTATTGACATGAATTCAATGGATGGATCTGCAGTATTTTTATCTTCCTTAGCATCGACCATTGCGTTAGACTCTAACATCGAGGTTGATTTACTATTAGCAAGCCCGGTCAAACGCGATATCTTGATTCAACCTCTTGAGAAATTTGATAATATAACCATTAAAAATCCTTTTGTTGATCCTTTTTTTACTGCCACCGATGCTGAATGGGTAAAAAAAGGGGTCATTGATTTTGATATAGCTGAAATGCTCATTTCTCATTATTGGAGTCAAAAGGAATATGATTGGCTATTTGTTAGAAGTATTGAGACTGTTGAAAAAATAGTAAAACATAAGCATATCATAAAGAATACATTAGTTTATGCTACAGGCTTGACTCATATAGGTCAGGATGTTAATGAAGAAAAATTTGAGAGCATTAAAAATATATATGATCAATGTGCGTATTTCTTATGTCAAACAGAGGAAATGTGCGAATTTGTAATTGAGATTCTTAATTTGAATAAAGACAAAAACAAAGTTTCCCTGCTTACCCCGATGATACCAAATGTTGAATCAGCAGGAGGGGAGACCCGTTTAAAACACAAACTTGTGTATACAGGCAAGTTCGACCCTGATTGGAAGACCATTCCTATCATTACTGCCTTTAAAGAATTAAAACGCGAGATTCCGAATCTTTCACTTGATATCGCAGGGGATAAATTCAAATGGGTTAAAGGTGATTCACAGTTTAAGGAAGAAGCGGAATACCTGCTTAAAAATACAGAAGGGCTTACATGGTATGGGGCATTGACAAGGGAGAATGCCCAACAGTTAATAGTGAACGGTGATATTGGGATAACCTGGAGAAGTGAGGAAATGGACAGCAGTCTGGAACTGTCTACAAAGTTATTGGAGTATGGAATATTAAGAAAGGCTGTAATAATGAATCCAACAAAAATGCATATAAAGCTTTTTGGCGAAGATTACCCGTTATATGCTGTTACAGAGAAGGATTTCCGTAACGCAGTCAAATTAGCTTTATGCAATAAGGATATATATGAGTTTGCGGCAAAACGAATGTATCAAGTTAGCAGGCAGTTTTTGTTTTCGGAAGCATTAAAAAAATTGCAAGGGCTATTATGGAGTAGACGTATAACTGATTATGTAAATCAAAGCGGAAATGTGTATTTTTATATTGATGAAGATGACTTTGATGAACTGAATAAGCATGTACCATCAAATCAGATAAAAAAATTGCCGGCAGATTTTAATGTTGAGGAAGTTTTTACCTATATAGTGAAAAACATACCTGAAGAAGTAAAACGGGGCGAAAAACTTTTTAAACTATCAGGGTATGGTCAAATCATTTCAGCAGAAAAAGCAGGGTGTTTTACCTTCCTCCAAATCCATAAAAGTATTGGAAGCTTTGAACAAGATTTTCAAAATAACTTGCCATATCTAAAAACTATAGGATATGAAACCAATGGCACTCCTAAATTAAAAGCAAAAGACATGGAAATTCCAATAAAAGACCTGATCATTGTTGAAAATAAAAACAATGATTTGAAAGTGAAAAATAAAGAATTTGTTAAACAAGTAAAGCAATTAAAAAAACTGAACGAAGCTCAACTTAAAAAAATTACCAAGTTAGAAAAACAAAACCTGACACTTGGACGTAAATACGATTCACTTTCGAAGTCGAAAATGGGTAAAATGACATTTAAGTATTGGGATTTAAGAAAAAGGCTTAACTTTTAAAAATGCAATGGCAGACACTTCTTAACATATATTAGTCAAAGGAAAGCTCCTGAATGCTGCAAGCATACAGGGGCCTTTGCATTTATATCGAGTAAAGGAGCAAGGAATCCTTGCAAACTTTTTATGTATGTTGTCGATTTCCACAGTATATATAAAGCTGCGTCAGTTTACTATTGCATGAAAATTAAAACTTGGACGTAAGCTTAATAAAGATTCATGGAATGACAAAAAAACTATCTTTCAGCAATTATCCAAATAGACCGATTATCCTTTAATGATGTTATAATATTCTGAAAAAGGGGGAGAGTTGATGGAGGAGAATGTGCTAAAAGCGATTCAAGATGATTATCCAGATGCATTTGCATGGTGTTATGGATGTGGTCGCTTAAACAAAGATGGTCATCATTTTCGAACGGGTTGGCAAGGCGAGCAAACAAGGACAATTTATACACCACGTCCAGAGCATATCGCAATTCCAGGGTTTGTTTATGGCGGCTTGATTGCATCTTTAATTGATTGTCATGGAACAGGTTCCGCTGCTATTGCATTGCATCGTAAAAATGGTCATGAAGCTGGAGATGGAGTGGAGCCTCCCAGGTTCGTGACAGCTTCACTGAAAGTGGAGTTCGTAAAGCCAACCCCAAATGATGTGCCATTAATGGCAGTTGGGACGGTTCATGAAATTCATCCTAAGAAATGGAGAATCGAAACAGAGGTTTTTGCCATCGATAAACTTTGCGCCCGAGGCGAGGTTGTCGCCGTGGTGATGCCAAGTACTTTTATAAGCAAAGAGTGATCGAACTCTTGGAAAAGGCCATTAAATAAGCTAATTAATATGAACGCATTCAAAAGGGAATTAAGATTTTGCAAAGGGCCGTCCAACTAGTTGGACGGTTATTTAGTGTATCTGAGTATCCATTTCAAGCATATCCATAACCATGAATGGAATCAGAAGTGCAGGAACAGATGGAGCGCTTTAAGGATAAGAAAAGACCGTGTTTTGTTGGCAGGAAAGAAGAAAGCAGCATGTCTTCCAGGTAATCAGTTTGTGCGATTTTCCTACTTAGTGATTTTCAACCTTGGATGAGTTAAGCTGATCCGGGGCATCTTTCAACGGAATTGATAAAAGAAGAAATTGAGAGGACACAATGGATTGTTCAATTAGATTAAATGTTTATTTACTAAAGAGACACCGCTTCCTGCTGTATCGGTGCCTCTTTATAATTTATCAATTTTGTATCATTAACATTTCATCATAGATTAAGTTTTGTCTAAGCTCAGTCGCTGTTTGCATGGATATTTGCTCCTCTTCAACCATTTGCTGAATGATATCACGTTCGATTTGCATCGCATTCAACTGAAAATGACTCACCATCTCTTTAAAGCGATTTGCTTCTTTTTCACTTAATGTTCCGAATGGACTCAAATAACGATTATATCTTTGAATGACAAGCATGACTTCATGACGGTTCTCAGTTGTAGTTTGTTGTTTGATCAATGAAATAGCTTCCTTTGAAGCTTCTTTTTGTGCTTTACGGAACTCCCGGATCAGGTCAGCATTTTTAACGATGGAGTTCTCTAATTTCGCTTTCCATTTCTTATCCCATTTGACATTGAGCTTTTTCTTGAAAAGGATTGCCTGCAAATTAATCCAAGCTCTTTGCAATGATGATTTTTGCATATAATTTAACGTTCTTGAAATATACACTTTATAAAGCTCAAAGGCTGTTTCAGATATAATCCCTTTTTCGACTAATCCAGAAACGACTTCCAATTCCTCATTGGCCCCTAGCTCCACTAATTCCAGTATGGTTCGATTATCCGGTCTATTTGTTATTCCCCGCTCCAAATCTATCAGTTGATCATTTAAATCTTCCATCACTTGATGGACAGCTTTCTGATTATCGATGGTTGCTTCTTTGCTCAGCTGATTGATCGTTTTATTTAAAACAATTTTATAAGCCTCCTCAGGGGTTAGGCGTTCATCTTTGAATTCAATCGGTGTCTTCACCAGTAATGGCAAGAGAACCGTAGCCAATATGACGCTTAACAATATAACGCAAGCTGCGATAAACAAGACAGTATTACGCATCGGGAATAAAGTGTCATCCGGCATAAAATATGGTATGGATAAAGCTGTAGCTAATGTAATGGTTCCATGAATGCCGCTAACGGATGTCAAGAAGGCAAATCGTGATCTTGAAACATTCTCCTCATCGGTGTCATGGCTATCTTCTGGATGAACCCTTGACATGATGAATTGCTCTAATGGATTCACTCTGTTTTTCGTAAAAGTATCATGCAGAATGTATACCCAAATAAAACGGATCACCAATAATAAAAGAACAATCAAAACACTTATCCCAAAAAGATTACCCCTATTTAAGCCGGACTCAATTTCCTGATAAACAATCGGCAACATGAATCCTAACAAGGCAAATACAAGTCCATTCAAAACATAACCTAATACAGACCATGTATTAGTTGATACAATTTGCAATTTAGTTGTGGAACTCTGAAGGCGGTCCCGCTCGATGCCATGAATTACACCTGCAGCAACCACTGCCAAGATGCCGGATACATGGAATTCTTCAGCTACCATATATATGGCAAAAGGCGTAATCAGTTCAATAACAATGGACATGGAGACTTCTTCAAGTCCATGAACCCGTAAAAATAATCGTAATTTAACGATTAAATAACCTAATAGGATACCTATAAAGATACCCCCTAAAGCTACGAATATAAAATTAAGCGAAGCATCTTTTATAGAAAATACTCCAGTTAAGGCAGCTGCCAAGGCAACTTTAAAAGCAACGATTCCAGCAGCATCATTGAAAAGTGATTCACCTTCAAGGATGGGCATCATATTTCCGGGCAATTTCAATCCTTTTGTAATCGATTGTACCGCTACGGCATCCGTAGGGGTAATCGTGGCTGCTAAAGCAAAAGCAACAGCCATGGGCATATCGGGTATTACCCAGTGGATGAAAAAACCTCCTGCAAAAACGGTCACGAATACTAACCCAAAGGCCAATAACAGAATAGGCTTACGCAATTCAAGCATTTCTTTACGGGACGTATTTTTTCCTTCTGTAAAGAGCAGCGGAGCAATGACACAGATCATGAATAATTCTGAATGAAAATCCAACGATAATTGAAATGGCAATAATGAAAGCACTGCTCCCATGACTATCTGATATATTGGAAGCGGAATACGAGGCCATATGGCATTCAAGATGGTTGCAATTATTGTGGCAACCAATAATCCGAGCAAAGCGATTAAGAATGACATAGAATCCCCCTATCTTCTAATGTTTTACTCTGAGTGTCCATGAAACTACTATAAAAAGATAAAAATGCAGAGGTATTTTAAAGCGAATATCCATCCTTTAAAAAGTATCTTCTTTATGGTCTTGCATATCTTGGTCAAAATCCATACTTAAACAGAGACAGTATTTTTCACTAATATGTAGTCTCGGTTTTTGATATACCCCTTAGTCATTAATTACAAACAGGATATCACAAGAGTTTACGGTTTATTCAATATCAGCTTATAACATAGCTTTTTAATTCTTCTAAATATAAGTTCATGCTGGAATCAGGATTTTCTGTATAAAATACCCTTAATGAAGAAACATAGAAAAATGGAGTTAGAGCGACCTGCAAAAAAATGGGGGTAACCAGCTTGATTCGTAATGTTGGCAAATTGTTAAGAAAAAAGAAAGAAAAAAAATCCCTGGTGCAAAATGATTACCTAGATTCCAAGCCTGCAGATTCACTTGATGCGAATTTCAGTCAAAATGTAGAAACACTTCGTTCTGTTTATGATAATTGCTCGGATGTCATGTTTCGCTCGTTCTTACTTTTCGGAAAAACGCGGGCGATGCTCATTTACATTGCGGGACTCTCAGACATAGAGGCGATAGAGCAATATGTGCTATCTCCACTCATGCAGGAGTCATCAAAAGAATCACAACCATTAAATGATTTTATTGAACATAAATTGCCCGTTCCTAAAGTGGTAAAAGTGAGTATGCTGGCAAATTGCATTGAATCGATTTCCTCTGGAAACCCGATCCTTCTATATGAAGGGGGAAGCGATGGATTTTCTTTAGGATTGTCCAAATGGGAAAAGCGAGCGATTGAAGAACCTGTGGCAGAGAGTGGAGTTAGGGGGTCGCGAGAGGGATTTATTGAATCGCTAGAGGTAAATACGTCCCAATTGCGACGCATTATTAAAAGTCCTGCCCTTAAAATACAATCGATGAAGATCGGAACTCTTACCAGGACGAATGTTTCAATTGCTTATATTGATGGACTTGCGGATAAAACACTGATTGAGGAGATTACAACTCGGTTGGAACGAATTAAAATAGACGGTATTTTAGAAAGCGAGTACATCGAGGAAATGATTGAGGACAATCCGTTTTCACCTTTCCCTCAGATCATGTCGACAGAACGGCCGGATGTAGCCTGTTCTAGTTTGCTGGAGGGACGAGCTGTCATTCTTGTAGAAGGGACCCCTTTTACTTTAATTGCACCAATATCCTTCTTTTCTTTGATTCAATCACAAGAGGATTATGCTCAACGTTTTATGGCAGGCACTTTTATCCGTTGGTTGCGTTATTTTTTTATGGGATTATCTCTTTTGCTTCCTTCACTTTATGTTGCCATTTTGACGTTCCATCATGAGGCGGTCCCAACCGCCCTCCTGCTAAGCGTAGCAGCATCACGGGAATCGGTCCCTTTTCCTGCAATAGTAGAGGCATTGGCTATGGAAATTACGTTTGAAGCACTAAGAGAGGCAGGGGTTCGATTGCCGAAGCAGGTAGGTTCTGCCGTCAGCATTGTTGGAGCGCTAGTGATTGGTCAAGCTTCCGTACAAGCGGGCTTGGTTTCAGCGCCAATGGTCATTGTGGTTGCAATTACGGGGATCGCTTCTTTTATGATGCCTCGTTATATTGCCGGAATTGCTTTCCGGATGCTGCGTTTTCCAATGATGCTGCTTGCCGGTACCTTAGGACTGCTTGGCATCATGATGGGGATCATCGCCATAGTAATTCACTTATGCAGCTTACGTTCCTTTGGCGTTCCATACTTGGCGCCACTGGCACCGTTAAAAGGTAAAGAGCTGAAAGATGTGCTGTGGAGAGCCCCTTGGTGGATGATGGATTCACGCCCGCGTCTCACAGGGGATTCTAATGTATACCGTCAAGCCCCGGAACTGAAACCAAATCCAAAAAGGGGGAGTGAAACGGAGTGAATAATAGCTGGAGGCGAAAAAGGATATTGGAGAAAGGAAAAAGGCGTCATTTCATGAAAAGCGTCCTTCTTTTGCTCGGTATTTGTGGAACGACCCCTTTTCTAAGCGGTTGTTGGGATCGAGTGGAAATCACTGATTTGGCGGTTGTCACAGCCGCCGCCATCGATAAGAAGGATGATAATCAAATCGAACTATCAGTCCAAATCTTTATTCCAAGTTCAATAAGTAGCGGAGGAGGTCAAGGAGGGTCCAGTCAAGGAGGGGGTGCGGTTACGACATTGGTGAGATCTGAAAAAGGCTCCAATATTTCAGATGCATTGTCTAGGCTTCAAAGCAAGCTTCCGCGAAAAGTATTTTGGGGACATTGTAAAGTATTTGTATTCGGTGAAAAGTTAGCGAAGGAAGGAGTTCAAGAGCAGCTGGATTTTTTGCTGCGCCATCCGCAGCCAAGAGAGAAAGCAAATGTGTATGTAAGCAAAGGGAAAGCAAAGCCTATCCTTGAATCTTTGCCGCCCCTGGAAAACTATTCAGGGGAAGTGCTTAGAGAACTATCTGATTTACATATCGGGATGCTGGTCACACTACAGGATTTAGATGAAATGTTAACGGGTACGCCTCAAGCGGCCGTAATTCCATTCATTAAAATATTACCTCCAGGGAAAGGGCAAACGAAATTACAGGGGATTCCTTACATTGTCGGATCAGCCGTGTTCAAAAAAGATAAAATGACTGGAACGATGACTGAAAAGGAAACTAGAGGGCTATTGTGGTTAAGGGATGAAATAGAATCATATACCGTGACATTACAACCAAAAGGTGTGAAAGGGGAGATTTCTTTAAATCCAGTGACAGCCAAAGTCAAGATCATTCCGCAAATTATCAATGACAAATGGAAATTGTTGGTGAAGGTAAATACAGAAGGAGCTGTTATACAAAATGGAACGAATTTAGACCTTTCAAGTCCAAAATCTTTAAAAATGGCAGAACGAGCCTTTCAAAAAGATATAGAAAAACGCATCGAGCTGGCTTTTCTGAATACTCAGCATAAGAAATCGGACATTTTAGGGTTAGGTAAAGATTTCTATAGGAAATATCCTAAACAGTTTAATAAGGTCAAAAACCACTGGGATGAGGTATTCGCGGAAATGGAAGTGGAAATCGATGTTATGGCCTATATTCGAAGACAGGGCTATATTATCAAACCGGCAGGTTTGTCTGAAAATGAGGTGAAGGACAAGTGAGATGGGGGACTTTTTTGTGTACAACCGTGATTGTAATTCTAATCATTTTGTATGAATGGCCGAAAATGAAAAAAAATCCTAAAAAAGATAAAGTGGCATTTGTTACACTGCTCCTCACTGGCTTGGTTCTGTCCATGTTCAATCTCCCACAGATGTCAGGGCCCACTCAATGGGTGGAGACTCTTTTCAGGCCATTTGCAGAGTTTATGGAAAAGTGAGTCTATTAGTGGGTGTTGCGGGATTAATTTCATTCTATTAAGAAAGGAGGAAGCAGATGGAGAAAGGGAAAATTTCATCTCTGCAGATGGCATTCATGTTGTATCCGGCGATTGTGGCAACGGCTATTCTCGGTGTTCCAAGCATCACAGCGAAATATGCCAAAACTGATTTATGGATTTCCCCCATTTTTGCTGCGCTTATAGGGTATCTGACGGTGTATATCGCTTATAAACTGCACCAACTTTATCCAAAACAAACGGTGATCCAATTCACTGAAAAGATCATTGGTCGGATTCTGGGGAAAATTTTCGGTTTTTTACTCTTGCTTTTTTATATCCAGAACACGGGGCTAATCCTTAGATCCTACGCAGAATTTGTTGTCGGCTCTTTTCTGGTACGTACCCCGATTAGTGTGATCATGATATCGATGGTGATTCTGTGTGCGTTCATCGTACGCGGGGGAATAGAAGTGTTGGGGAGAGCTGCTGAATTGTTTGTACCTGTTTTCATTTTTCCAATCTTTGTCTTAATCCTCTTGCTGATTCCTGATCTCGAATTTAAGAATATATTCCCGGTATTGGGGGATGGTATAATGCCCCCAATCAAGGGTGCGATTGTACCGGGTGGATGGTTCAGCGAGTTTTTCCTGATCATTTTTCTTTTCCCTTTCTTGGCAGATATGAAAAAAGGGATGAAATCAGGGATGATGACTGTTTTTACCGTGATGATGACGTTAATTGTGGTGAATCTTATGGTTCTATTTGTACTTGGGTCAACCACATCCACAAAACTTTACCCCTTGATGAATGTATCTCGATACATCAGTTTGGCCGACTTTTTTGAACATGTAGAGTCCGCCGTCATGGCGGTATGGATAGTGGGGGCGTTTGTGAAAATTTCCGTTTTTTATTATGTATCTGCTTTAGGTACAGCGCAGTGGCTGAATCTCTCCGACTATCGGCCTGTTGTATGGCCGATAGGGATTTTGATAGTGGAATTCGGTTTTTGGTCGTTTCCTAGCTCTATGGATGTCAGTCGTAATGATACCAACGTCTTCCCTTTTCAAGGAATTTTAATGCAGACGATCATTCCGCTTTTATTATTGGTGATAGCTGTTGTAAGGAAAAGAAAGCGTAAAGGAACCGAAACCAGCTGACTGGGCATTTTTTATGCTAAATATCCTATCAAAAAGGTGCTATCTATGTTCGTACTCGCGCAGAGGGCAGGACTAACTGAATGGATTGCATCTCTTTTTTTAGCCGTTTGAAGAGTTTATGAAAAAGTAAATCTATCAGTGGGCTACGTGATTCCAAATTTACATACCATCACAGAAAGGAGGAAGATGATGGAGAAAGGTAAAATTTCATCACTACAGATGGCATTCTTGATGTATCCAACGATTGTGGCAACGGCTATTCTCGGTGTTCCAAGCATCACAGCGAAATATGCCAAAACTGATTTATGGCTTTCCCCCATTTTGGCGTCTCTCATCGGGTATGCGACGGTATATATCACTTATAAACTGCACAAACTTTATCCGAAACAAACGGTTATCCAATTCAGTGAACATATCATAGGTCGGATTCCTGGGAAAATTCTCGGTTTTTTATTCTTGTTTTTTTATATCCCGATAACAGGGCAAATCCTAAGAAGTTACGGAGAATTTATTGTCGACTCTTTTCTGGTCAAAACCCCGATTAGCGTGATCATGGCATCGATGGTACTCCTCTGTGCCTTTATGGTACGCGGAGGGATAGAGGTGATGGGGAGAGCTGCCCAATTGTTGGTTCCTGTTTTTATCTTTCCAATCCTCATTTTAATTGTCCTACTGGGCCCAGATCTTGAATTTAAGAATATATTCCCGGTATTGGGAAATGGAATTATGCCTCCAATCAAGGGTTCAATTGTACCGGGGGGATGGTTCAGCGAGTTTTTCCTGATCATTTTTCTCCTCCCTTTTGTAGCTGATATGAAAAAAGGAATGAAATCCGGGATGATGACTGTTTTTGCCGTGATGATGACGTTAATTGTGGTGAATCTTACGGTTCTTTTCGTACTCGGGTCAACAACAGCCACCAAGGTTTATCCCCTGATGAATGTAACTCGATACATCAGCATCGGCGACTTTTTTGAACATTTGGAGTCAGCCGTCATGGCCATATGGATAGTAGGAGCGTTAATCAAAATTTCCGTATTTTATTATGCGGCTGTATTGGGTACTGCCCAGTGGCTGAATCTCTCCGGCTATCGTCCGGTTGTATGGCCAATAGGGATTTTGATTGTAGAATTCAGCTTTTGGTCGTATCCTAGCTCTATGGATGTCAGTCGATATGATATCATCGCCTTCCCTTATCAAGGAGTTTTGATGCAAACGATTATACCTCTGTTATTGTTGGTGATTGCTGTGATTGGGAAAAGAAAAATACAGAAAAAGGGAAGCAATTCAAGCTAACCTTTTCTTCCAATTCTTTGATTTAAGATGATTGAAAAAAGTATGGGCAAGAAAATAGGCAAAAGGAGCTCTATCTTAATGTTAAAACAAAGTTGATTGGAACGAAAGGTTCGAGACTCCTGCTTAGAAAAGCGCTTCCATGGGAGAACCCGCAGGCGCATGGCGCCGAGGGCTCTATGTTCCAATCAACGGCAAAATTTTAAAAATCTTATAAAAATTATAGAAAGACTCAATCATTATGGAGTTTGTCTACAGTCTGCAACCATTCCGTTTTCGAATGGTTTTTTTGTTGAGTGAAAAACTTAAAAACTGGAGATCATCAGATGTACTTTGCAGCAAGTTAAAAATAATTAACAATCTTTTTCAAACCGTTTTGAGGTTTGTCCCGTTATCTATAGTACAAAGTTTTTTTTAGAAAGGAGAGAAGAAAGAAGTGAAGAAAAAGGTCATTTTTGTTGGGTGGATATCATTGATGTTAGTCCTTGTAGGATTTTCACCGGAAATGAATTCGAAACCGGGGCAAGCAGTCAACGATGTCGTAAAAGTATACGGTCCAGGTGGCCCTCTTGGACCAATCAAGGAAGTAGCGAAGCAATTCACCAAAGAAACGGGAATAAAAGTTGAGGTAACAGCGGGACCCGAAGAAAAATGGATTGATCAAGCCAAGCAAGATGCCGATATCATTTACGGAGGTTCCGAGTATATGCTAACTGATTTCATGCTTAACCATCCAGGTATCATTAATGAAAAAAGCCGTACTGAATTGTACTCGAGGGCAGCTGGAATTCTGGTTAGAAGAGGAAACCCAAAGAATATACAGTCATTGGAGGATTTAACGAAGAAGGGCGTAAAGATTGTGGATGTTAATGGAGCCGGGCAACTGGGGCTATGGGAAGATTTGGCGGGAAGAAAAGGACTTATTCCTGGAATTAGCAGGAATATTGCCATTTCAGTGAAGTCCAGTGCAGAAGCTATCGAGCTATGGAAGGTAAATTCTAAATTCGATGCTTGGATAACATATGAATCCTGGCATTACCGTCTATCGGATGTGACAGACCTGGTTCAACTCCCTGAGGAAGACAAGCTATATAGGGGAACTCCGGTAAGCATAACAAGTAAGAGCGAAAACAAGAAAAAAGCAAAACAATTCATTGACTATCTTAAAACGGAAGAATCCCATCAAGTATTTCAAAAATGGGGATGGAAGTAAAAATTATGAGGAGTGAGAGTATATGAAAAAGTGGTTGGTATTTTCAGTTTTTATGATGGTCCTAGTTTTGACGGCGTGTGGAAATGAAGCTGATGATTCACCCAAAAAGGATCAAGTTGTTAGTGGTACTGCCGATGAAAAAGCAGTAACCCTAAAATTATTGGAAAGTGAAACAACAGGCGAATACTTGGCTGATTCCAAGGGAATGACACTTTATTTTTTCAAGAATGATAAATCCGGTAAAAGCAATTGCGCGGATGAATGTCTGGAGAAATGGCCGCCGTTCATGGAAAGGGATTTTGCTGTTCCAAAAGGATTTGAGGAAAAAAACTTTGGAACCATTAAAAGGGAAGATACAGGAGAAGAACAGGTAACGTACAAAGGATTTCCACTCTACTATTTTGTGAATGATAAGGCAGCGGGAGATGTCAATGGTGAAGGAGTGAAAAATGTTTGGTATATTGTAAATAATGAGACGGTTTTTCCAAAATAAGAAAAAAAGGGACGATCA
The DNA here is from genome assembly GCF_042787975.1 of Peribacillus sp. YIM B13482. Classification (NCBI taxonomy): domain Bacteria; kingdom Bacillati; phylum Bacillota; class Bacilli; order Caryophanales; family Bacillaceae; genus Peribacillus; species Peribacillus sp. YIM B13482. The sequence goes on along the minus strand of NZ_JBHZPF010000021.1, from coordinate 26,674 downwards.
CTGGTGGTCGTTCCTGTTGTTCGTTTTCCAAATTTACATGGTGAGGAGTTGCAGGTGCGATTGAAAGAAAAACTTGATAAGGAATTGATGGCATTAGTAATGAAAAAGCATCGTCCTGCCCTTGAAGAACTTTATGACCGGCATATTAAATTAATCTATGGTTTTATTTTTAAATTCACAAATGGAAATGCTGAAAAAACTAAGGAGATTGTGCAGTTGGTCTTTTTAAAGCTCTGGACCACAAAAAGCAGCTACAATTCCGAAAAGGGGCACTTTTTAAGCTGGCTTTTGACGGTTACACGAAATGTGTGTGTCGATTATGTCCGTAAAGACAGTGTTCATATCCGGAATAACAAACACATGGACATGAGTCATCCAATTGACATAGAAGATCCGAATAATGATATAGAAAATGGGCTATTACACAGTGAAATTGCCAATGCAAAAAGTAAGTTAAGCAAGCCGCAAAAAAGGCTGATTGATTTACTGTATTGGAAAGGGTACTCGTTAACGGAAATTGCCAAAATTGAAAATGAACCGGTTGGTACCATCAAGAGCAGACTTCATCAGTCGCTTAAATTGTTGAAAAAGCATTTGGAAGTAGGTGGTTTGTAAATGAATACAAAATGCGCTAACCTGCTTTCATTTTTATCGGGTGAACTGGGGGAAAAAGAAAAAAAGGCATTCACGGAACACTTAATTCACTGCTCTGAATGCACTAGGGAGTATGAACAAATGACGGAAGCCTGGAATTCATTGAAATGGGATTTCGAAGAAATCGAACCTTCTTCTTCCATGAAATCAGAGGTTATGAATTTTGTCTTTGAGACTGATGATGAAGTTCCGGTGACAAAGGAAAAGAAATGGAGTAGTTTTTTCCTTAAGCAGTTTACACCTGTAACTTCAGGTATCTTGCTGGTCACTCTAGTTTTGTCATTTGTGCTGTTGTATTCCAATATTCAACTAAAAAAAGAACTTGCAGCCATCAATCTGCCAATGGAGGTTAAAACGTCACTATCTTTGCAGCCTGCTGATAAGACGGCTATAAGGATGAATACGGATGGTGCTGCATATATTTTGCAGCAAGGTGAAGAAAGAAGGTTAATCGTTCAGATTCAGAATTTGCCTAGCCTTCAAGAGTCCGAGGTGTATCAGGTATGGTTGCTGAAAGATGGAAAACGGACAAATGCAGGAACCTTCAAGCCTGATGAAGCAGGCACAGGATCGTTGACATACAAACTGTCCATTAATGATCAATTCAATCAAATTGGCATCACAAAAGAACCAGATTCAAATAGTACAAAGCCGAGAGGTGATAAAATAGTTGGATCTTCATAAAAATAAGAGACTTGCCCGCAAAGGGGAAGTCTCTTATTTTCTGTTCGTACCTGAATTTAATAGCTAAGTGAAATATGAATTGGAATATAAGTGTTTACCATTCACTATCGATCACTAGCAACGAATAACCAGCATGTTTCGGTTGGGGGCAAATGGACTTGTTTAAGGTAAGACAAATATTGTCCTTTTCATGATACCTATTTATTCATTAAATTCCAACAGTACTCCCGGATCAATGCCGAAGCTTTCGTTTGATTGATAGAGAGGTCCTTCGCGACTTTCCTTGATGATTTGTATGTTTGGTAAGATTTCCTGATCAATATTCGTTTCGTTTCATCAAGTGCTTTATCGAAGTTTGTAGTATATCTTTATCATGAATCTACATAAGTAATACGTATTTAAAGGAAATGTGTTAAGTTGGACTAAAATGATTATGGAGGCAGCGATGAAATACGAGATTATCCTATTTGATGTTGATGATACATTGCTAGACTTTAGAATATCGGAAAAAAAGGCACTGCATGAAGCCTTTTTGGAGTACGGTTTGCCCACAGGGGCAAAGGATTATGTGGTAGGCTATCAAGAAATCAGTAGAGGATTATGGAGAGATCTGGAACAGGGACTTATTGATTTAACTGAACTGGGAGTGGAAAGGTTTAAGCGGTTATTCCTTAAGCATGGTCTTAATATCCATGCGGATTCATTCAGCCGTGCGTATCTGGGATATTTGGGAAAGGAAATACATCTAATGCCAGGGGCTGTAGAGGTTTGCGAGAAGCTTAAAGGATGCCGGCTGGCTATTATAACAAATGGCTTTACGTCAGTGCAGACAGCAAGAATCGGGGGTTCTCCTCTTAGCCATACTTTTGAGCATTTGATAGCTTCCCAAGAGGCTGGGTTTCAGAAGCCTGATAAAGGGATTTTTGATTATGCATTTTCCAAGTTAAAGATCACAGATAAATCGAAAGCATTGATAGTGGGTGACTCCTTGACATCAGATATACAGGGTGGATTGAATTATGGAATGGACACCTGCTGGTACAATCCCCATCAAAAGGATAATAATCTAGGAATCAAGCCAACCTATGAAATCCGGAAGCTGACTGATCTTTTAGGGATTATAGGAAGTAAGCAAGTTTAGAGAGTTATCTGCGTTCTAAAAAACAGAGGCCGCTTGTCCAAGTGATAGGACATGCAGCCTTTGTTTTTATTTATGCCAAGGATTTTAGAATCAGTTCAAATCCAGCTCATTGGGTTTAAGAGTTTGATCCGTTTCGATCATTCTACTGGAATGCGGTAATAGCAGACAGAGTGCTAGGGAGATTATGAGGCCTGTCATCATGAATCCGCCAAATACCAAAGGGGATGGTCCATATGATTCCGCCATGGTGGTCCAGATGAGGGGACCGAAACCTGCAATGGCTGCCGCGACCTGATATCCGACGGATAATCCGGTATAACGGACCTTTGCTGGAAAGAGCTCTGAGAATAATGTTCCTTGTGTAGAAAAAATGGCTCCCCAGACGACTCCGAGCACAATTGCCTGCATAAAATAGAACCAGCCTACCCCTTGCCCAATCATTGTGAAATATGGGATAGCCAAGATGAAAAGGAGAATCAGGCCCCCAAAATAAATAATTTTTCGACCGATAAAATCAGAAATGTAACCAATGACTGGAATGGTAACTAGCATTGTAGCACAGCCAACCGTTAAAGCTGTCAAGGCTGAATCTCGTGAATAACCAAAATACATTGTAGTAAAGACGAGAACATAGGACATGATGAATACATTGAAGAACCCGTCCCCAATTTTTAGTCCGATTACTTGCAGTACACTTCTCCAATCGTGCTTCAACGTTTCAATAATGGGGACTTTTGCAAGATTACCGCTAACTTTCTGTTGCTGGAACTCCGTCGTTTCCTCAATTCCACTCCTTACCCAGATTGCCAATGCAATCAGTACACCGCTTAAAAGGAAAGGAATTCGCCAACCCCAAGCTAAAAATTGGGCATCGGTTGTCAAGGAACTTATAAGGATTAGGCTGAACGAACCGGCAACTAAACCGATGGGTACCCCTAGTTGGGGAATGGATCCATATAACCCACGGACACCCTTTGGAGCAGATTCCGTTGCCAATAGGATGGCTCCGCCCCATTCACCTCCCAGGGAAATTCCTTGAATCAACCTCAGCACCACCAAGATAGCGGGTGCCGCCAAACCAACCTGGGCATAAGTGGGCAGAACACCGATAAGCATTGAACTCCCGCCCATGCCAATTAGTGTAAACATGAGTGCTGCCTTCCGGCCGATGCGATCACCCATATGACCGAAGAGGATGCTCCCGATTGGACGGGCTGCGTAACCTGCCCCGAAAGTGACAAAGGCGAGAAGAAGTGAAATGGCAGGATCATGATTGGGGAAGAATAGAGTTGTAAAAACTAAGCCCGTTGCTGTCCCGTATAAATAAAAATCATACCACTCGATAACGGAACCGGCTAAACTAGCGAAAAGAACTCGACTTTTTTTCATGGATAATGCTCCTTTAATGCATAGTTTTACTCAAAAATGGTGTCATAAATAAAGCACTTACATTGAATGAACAAAATCGCTGGTTAGGAATATAAGTAAAAAACTGGATTATTTAGATTATTTTAGAGGGGTTATACATCACAGTCAATGTATTTCTGAATTTTCAGAAAAAATGAATCAATTAACTTAGCTCTTATCAGCTGTATTCGAATATAATTAATTCTAAAGTAATGGAAATAAACAAATTCAGACCTTAACGGATAAAATGGTGAAGCCAGTAAGGGGAAATTTTTAACTAAAGATGAGAACAACATTCACTTAAAATTATTTAGTATTTTTTATGTATAGAAGAGTGGCGATGTGGAAATCATGTGGATAAGGAAATAAAAAAGCGGAAAGGATAAGATTTTAATAAATAATAATAATCTCCAAGTTACTTAGTATAATAGAAAAAAGGTTAAGGAGTTGGTTTCGTATGGAGAAGCAATTGCCAGGAACATCGCTTGAACCTGAAGAGATGGCTGAATTGGTTTTGAAAAAGGCCCTTAGTGATTACCGGAAAGCACAAATCGAAAAAGAGATCGATGATTCATTGAAGAATCATGATAAGGATGAGTTCATACGTTTAACTGAAATATTGAAGGGCATTTCATGAAATTTTGCACACTGTAAAAAAGACAAGTAGCTTTGAAATAAAAGAAAAGAAAAGCTCATACGCACATAGAAGCCAGTGCAGCTTGATAATATAAATATGATGAAGATGAAATTTTATTTAATCTGAAACATAAGTAAATAGGAATCTATAGTATTATAATATTTTACATTGTAAGCGCTTTCTTGTATAATCATGATAATCAAATAAAGAAAACGATGGAGAGAAGATATTGTAAGTGCGCCAATGACTGAATTCACAGGTAGTGGAGGCTGAGGCTGGAAGGTATATGCATCAGGATAGAATGCTAAAAGGGGGAGAAGATATGAAAAAGAATGGAGTGTCGTTAGCTGAATTTATTCAGGAGGATCGATTCGAGCTCAACTCCTACATTACTTCTTTATTTAACAAACTGAATGACTATGTTCCCAAAAGCATTAAAGATAAAAAGTAAATGAATGTCAAAAATGAATCGGGAAATTATGCATGACTTCCTGATTCATTTTTATTTTTTTGCATTTCCAGTTTTAAGTCCGTGTCCTTAAGTCAAAGCCTGATTAAACGCATTAAAAGGCTTAAAGAGATATCTCTAAAGTGACTGGGTGGAATATCTTATTTCTCAACTATCACATCGGATAGGGATGCGAAAAGGTTTCAGTTTACATACAATAGCTTTACCTTCACTAAAATTCAGGCTCCCATTATGGGTGCCTCTTTTTTTGATGTATTCAGCTTCGATTAGGATATGTAATTCTTATTCTGTTGATATAGTAAAATATCTTTTGTTTTTTAGGCGGAACCGTTGAAATGAAAAAATTCGTTCTGATATATGTATTCAAGATTAATCCAATCATAAAAACCTGATATTCAGCAATAATGTCTTGATATATCTAAAAAAAGAAAAAGGAAAAATACAGGAACAACCGGAGCAACGGGATTAACTTGGCGACAGGATCAACAACAGGTCAACTGGAACAATTGTTGTTGGTTCGAGGTTGATTTTAAAGGGTGCTTCGCCTATTCGCAGCTCCATATTATCAACAGCAGTCTTAAATTTCTAATTATAATAATGATGTGGGTGTTAATTTATCAGCAGAGAATACAATCTCCTTCATGTATTTGATTTAGAGGCCACAGTTGTCTTTACAGGAGGAGCAGCAGGAGCCTCACTGACGATTATTCGTTGAATTAATTTAAGCCTGGAAATCTTACTTATAAAAGATATTTGTGAATCCCATTCATCTTGAATGTGGATTTTTTTATTGATTGTTTGTATTATGGCTTTTTTATTGTTATTGGGTTTATGGCAACTGGCATTTCATTACTAAAGGCTAAGGACCACCATCTATCGTGTCTAGGGGATTTTAATCCAGATGAATTTAAAAATACTTTTTGTATTTCTTTAATTTATAGATGACCGTCGGCTGACTGATGCCCAAATGGTCTGCCATTTCGTAGGTGGTTTTACATTGTTTCCATGCTTTAGCAATCAGTTGCATTTCAACCTTTTCCAGTGTCTTCTTTAAATCGAAATTCTCTTCACATTCTTTTTCGATTGCCAAGAAAGTGGAGTCTTCAGGCTGTTCTATTTGCCCTGTGATGGATTGTGGAAGGTGTTCGGGAAATATATTTGGCACTTCAATGGTCAGGATTAACCGTTCAATTAGGTTTTCTAATTCTCGTATATTCCCGGGCCAATTATAATGGGTCAAAACTTCATAAGTCGATGGATGGATTTTTTTGAATTTCTGGTATTTATCATTCGTTTTCTTTAAATAATGTTGTATTAAGAGAGGTATATCTTCTTTACGTTCATGCAAAGCCGGAATTTGGATGGGAATCACATTCAAACGATAAAATAAGTCTAATCTAAATTTACCTTGACTAACCATCCCCTTCAGATCTTGATTAGTTGCTGCAACAAGGCGGAAGTTAATATAGTTTTCTTTTTTTCCGCCGATGCGCTTTATCTTTTTTTCCTGTAATACTTTCAGTAATTTAGCTTGCATGGCAAGTGGGAGTTCCCCGATTTCATCCAAGAAAAGAGTTCCGCTGTCAGCCTGCTCAACCAGGCCTTGCCTTCCTTGTTTATCGGCCCCTGTAAATGATCCCGGCTCATAGCCGAATATTTCGGATTCAAACAAACTATCAGGTATCGTGCTGCAATTCACTTCGATAAAAGGTTCTTTCTTTCGGTTGCTTTGGTCATGAATAGCACGGGCAAAAGTGCTTTTCCCTACCCCGGATGGTCCTAATAAGAGAATCGTGGCATCGGTTTTTGCAACATTATGGATCGTTTTTAAAATCTGCTTCGTTTCATTACTTCTAGCGATCATATCATGGTAATCCAGTTCCTTTTCTCTTAAATCCTCGACTTCGGTTTGATAGCCTTTTACTTTTCGTTGTAATTGCTCAAATTGATCTTGCAATTGCAGAATCTCGGTTTGATCCTGGCCATAGCTGATTACCCTAACGAGAAGTCCGTCCTTATTAAAAATGGGATAGCCAGTCGACATGACAACATGACCTGTTTTTGTATGTTGCATTATACGCTTCGCTTTCTTTTCTTTTAAAACAATCGCATTGATGGATGGTGTGAGAAGGCCCTCACTTTCTAATTGATAGACAGAGGTACCGATATAAGAATCACTTTCCATACCATAAATCTCCCAAAGCTTTGGATTGGAATATAAAATGATTCCATCTTGATCGGTAATGAGGATGTTATTATTCGATGTTTCAATGATCTTATTAAGTTCTTCCTCCAGCATATCGTCATACATGAGTTCCGCTCCTTTGGGATGTTGATTAATTAAAATATAAATCAAAGAGTCAGAATAATCAAAAATTAAATTAAAAAATAAGAAAATGATTAAGTCTTTGATCATTTGATGAAACAGAATATCGAAAAGCCTTATAAACCGCAGCGAAATAATTGGCGTGAATCTTGCTTATGTAAAAGGTAAGAAGAGAACTTCCAAACAAGGGTGCTATATATTTCCATTCTATTAGTGTAAAAAAGATGGAAGTTCATTTAACATCATGAAATTGCAATGTAGTGAAAATAATAGTTGAAATTTAGGAGGATGTTACATGATGAAGTATCAACCGAAAGACTCATTCAAATCACCCCGTTTTTGCGGAGTACGTACGTTTATGCGGCTTCCATTTGTTGAACAGGTAGATGAACATATGGATTTTGTCATTACGGGAATTCCTTTTGATTCCGGGCAATCATTCAGGACGGGTGCGAGATTCGGTCCAGAAGCCATTCGCGATTTTTCAATCCTTTTACGTCCTTATAATCCAGAACAAGATATTAATATTTTTGACTATATATCAGGAATTGATTATGGCGATGTTCCGATCATTCCCGGTTATATCTCTGAAACATATAAAAAGATCGAAGAAGAGCTTACCCCCGTCATTGAAAAAGGGATCATCCCCATTTCATTAGGAGGCGATCATTCTATTACTCTAGGGGAGTTACGCGCAATCGTAAAAAAGCATGGACCAGTGGCCTTGCTTCAATTCGATGCTCACTCCGATACTTGGGATAGTTATTTTGATCAAAAGTATAATCACGGAACGGTTTTTCGCCGGGCAATAGAAGAGGGTCTCATCGATGTATCGCGATCTCTTCAAATTGGAATGAGGGGTGGTCTTTACGGACCGGAAGATCTTCAGGATGCCCAGGATTTAGGTTTGGGGGTTTATACGACGAACGATTATAAACGCATCGGGGTCCAAAAGATGCTAGAGGTCATTCATGAACGTGTCGCGAAGGGCCCGGTGTTTTTATCTTTTGACATTGATTTTTTAGATCCCGTCTATGCCCCTGGAACGGGGACCCCGGAGGTTTCAGGGGCCAGCATTGATGATGCTTTAGCCTTTGTAAGAGGATTGACGAATATAGATTTTGTAGGATTCGATCTTGTTGAGGTTTTACCTTCATACGATCACGGACAAATCACGGCTGCCGCAGCAGCTAATATTGTCTATGAATTCATCACACTCATCGCTCTCGCAAAAAAAGGTAAACTGGAGAAAAAAGAGAGAACGGGAGATCTGGAAACGCAGCTTAACAACTAGTTCTCTCATATAAATTGAAGGGAGGAACGGTGAAATCCAATCCTTCCCTCTTTAAACACAAAGCGATAAAAACAAAACAACCCCAAAAGGAGATGTGTACATGCATATTTTGGATATATCGATCATGATTCTATATTTTTCTGTTTTAATCATTGTGGGAGTAATCGGATCCAAACGGGCAAAAACGGCAGATGATTTCATTGTAGCAGGGCGTAATCTAGGGCATTTTATGTATTTATCCTGTTTAGCTGCTGTGATATTAGGGGGGGCTTCCACTCTAGGTACAGCAAAGTTAGGTTATCAGTTTGGGATATCCGGTATTTGGCTAGTGGTGATGATTGGACTCGGCATTATCGCTATCGGGTTATTTTTAACAAATAAGATATTTGATTTAAAAGTACTGACGATCAGTGAAATGCTTGAGAAGCGTTACAATTCTCAAACAAGATTGATTAGTGCCCTTGTCTCTGTTATCTATACTTTCATGCTGACTGTAACGCAAGTGATTGGGATGGGGACGATATTACATGTTTTGGCTGGCTGGAATTTAACGGTTTCCATGATAGTCGGGGGTGGGATCGTTTTATTTTATACAATATTAGGAGGTATGTGGTCAGTCACCATGACTGATGTCGTGCAATTCGTCATCATGACGATCGGTATTTTCTTTATCATGCTTCCATTGAGCATCTCTAAGGCAGGAGGGTGGGGATCGCTTAAAGAAAATCTCCCTGCATCCCATTTCGAGTTAGGCAACATTGGCGGAGAGACAATTTTTCAATACTTCTTACTATTTACTTTAGGGGTTGTTGTTGGCCAAGATATCTGGCAGCGTCTTTTTACTGCACGAACCAAAGCGATATCTCGTGGCGGAACGGTTGGAGCGGGAATATATAGTGTTTTTTATGCGATAGCAATCAGTATCATTGGAATGTGCGCTTTTATTATCCTTCCTAATTTAGGTGATCCACAAAACGCTTTTACTAGTATAGCGATGGAAACTTTGCCTCCTGGTCTATTGGGGGTCGTCATTGCGAGTGTGGTATCTGCCCTAATGTCCACAGCTTCAGGGACATTGCTTGCTTCTTCCACTTTAGTTGTTAATGACATCATTAAAAAATATATCGGTCCAGGAATGAGTGAACATCAATTTTTAAAAACATCCCGGATTACGACTTTAACGATTGGTGTATTGACCATTATCGTTTCGATATGGATTCAGGATATTTTAGTTGCATTGGATGTAGCTTACGCAATTTTATCTGGTGCTGTGTTCTTTCCAATCATCCTTGGATTCTTTTGGAAGAGGGTAACGGCTACAGCCGCATTTTACTCCATCCTGGCCAGCATGGTCGTTATTATTGTTGGATTGGTGATAAATGGACCTTCCTCCACTCAACCAATTCTGTACGGGCTCGCTACTAGTTTTGTCGTCATTACTACATTTACTTTCCTAAGTTCGAAAAATCATCTCGAGAACAAAAGCGAGGAAATGCAAGATGTTAAGGGTAAAGCTGACATGGACACCATGGCTAATTGATGGTTCACCAAAAAAACAGAAAAAGAATCAAGGAGGAAAGAAAAATGACAAAGACAATTTCCCTGCAACCCGAAACATTCAATACAATGGAAGAAGAGCGCAATCACCGGAAAGAACGGTTGGCAGCTTCATTCCGGCTTTTTTCAAAGTTTGGTTTCGATGAAGGGATAGCTGGCCATATTACGGTCCGTGATCCAAAATATACAGACCATTTCTGGGTCAATCCGTTTGGGATGCATTTTAGTCAAATTTCCGTTTCAGATCTTATATTGGTTAATCATAAAGGTGATATTGTAGAGGGTGAACATTCAGTGAATGGTGCTGCCTTTGCCATCCATTCGGAAATTCATAAAGCACGACCGGATGCAGTTGCAGCGGCACATGCTCATTCGGTCTATGGAAAGACATGGTCTTCTTTAGGGAGACTGTTAGATCCGATTACGCAAGATGCCTGCCAATTTTACAATGACCATGCATTATTTGATGATTTTACTGGTGTGGTTTATGCATCTGAAGAAGGGAAACGCATTGCCAGGGCTCTAGGTCAATACAAAGCTGTCATCCTCCGCAACCATGGATTGTTAACGGTGGGCCAATCTGTAGATTCAGCTGCTTGGTGGTTCATAACGATGGAACGTTCATGTCAAGCACAGATAATGGCTGAATCTGTAGGCAGGCCCATTTTTATAGAACAGGAGTATGCAAAGTTAACTGCAGAACAAACGGGAACTGAATATGAGGGATGGCTGAGTTTTCAGCCTCTTTGGGATAGAATTAGAGAAGAGCAACCGGATTGCTTGAAGTGATCATAAAGCACGGGGATAGACACGAAACATGAAACGGATTGCTTTCATCAAAGAGGGAAAAAGGGATTGCAGGTTCTTGAGGAGGTTTAATAATGTCCGATTCTAAGAAAACAGCACCTTCACTTTATATCAGGGTCGATATACCGGAGAAATACATCAATGAGTTTAAGGAGATTTGTTCTGAAGTTGTTATCGAACCATGGGAATTCGGCGAAACTGAACCGCAGCCAACAGTGGATCTATCAAAGTTTGATATCCTTTATACGCTGGGACTTCATGATAATCTTAGCATTTTAAAAAAAGCTCCAAAAATTAAATGGATACATTCAGACAGTGCGGGAGTGGAGGCCATGCTGAATGAAGACATCAAAAAAAGCGATGTCATCATCACTAATGTCAAAGGCTGCTCATCTGTCCCGATAGCCGAGCATACAATTGCGATGCTATCTTCGTTAGCAAGGGGTGTGCCGACAATGATCAGAAATCAAATAAACAAAAATTGGGTTGAAATCCCTGTGAAAGACCTTGAGAATTCAACAGTCGGGATAATTGGGTATGGTGATATTGGCTTTGAGATAGCAAAGAGATGTAAAGGACTAGGAATGACCGTTATTGGCTGCCGCAGAAATCCCGCCCAGAGGAAGGAAGAATATGAACCTGCTGATTTGATAATGGGTATGGATCAAGTGGATGAGGTCCTTTCTAGGTCCGATTTTGTAGTCTTGGCACTCCCGTTTACGAAAGATACCTCTTATTTTTTAAATGAAGAACGCATAAATAAAATGAAAAAAGGCAGCCATTTAATTAATGTCGGCCGTGGTAATACGATTGTGGATGAAGATTTAATTGAATCATTGAAAAATGGGCACATATCAGGAGCGGCGCTCGATGTGTTTGAAGTAGAACCTTTACCTGAGGATCACACTTTCTGGCAGCTGGAAAATGTCATGGTATCCCCACATAATGCTTACAACTCTGCCAAACATCTAGATCGTGTAATGGAGTTATTCCTGAAAAATTTAAAGCTGTTTTCTGACGGTAAGCCGCTCAAGAACGTTGTGGAAAAAAGACTGGGTTATTAACAGGAATGGGTTATGAAAAGGAAGCTCTCAACGAATGGGAACTTTCAAACTTTCAATGATATGAATGGAGTAGGAGGGCAGACCTTGATTGGGGTTTGCTTTTTTTTTGAATAAAAGGTGCTGCCTTCATGTTTTTCTTGTATAGGACAATCTCTGATCAGGAAAAGCTGGTTGTAAGGAGGCGGTGTGAATGGGTACTTTCGAAGTTATTTCCCTAATGCTAAGCTTTGGCATGTTTGTAATTGCTATTCTTGGTTTCAAAAATCATGACAGGAATCCTTGAAGATAACGATATGTTTATGATAAGCCAGGCCGCTGTGTTTGATAATGGAAGCGTTTTAAAAAATACCGGGATTTAATAGAAGGTATGATTTCCTCGAACTTGCAGAGAACACCGAGTATAAGGTGTTCTTTTTGTTGTATAAGTATTTCACATGCGTTCATAAGCAAATCCCATCCATTCATTGGAAGTCATCTTTGACAAAACAATAATATACAAGTATAGTCCTAATAGACTGGTTGATATAATTTCAAGGAGTGATCCAGCTATGGCAGACAAACGAAACTCTAAAGACATTCTTATTGAAGCTGCTTCCCGACTTTTTCGCATACGTGGATATTATGGTGTAGGACTTAAGGATATTATTGAGGAAAGTGGTATCCCAAAAGGTTCGCTGTATCATTATTTTCCGAAAGGCAAAGAAGAATTGGCGATAGAGGCGATTATTCATACAAAAGAATTCGTGATAGATGAAATTCAACGGGGATTTGATGAAATCGAAGACCCTATTAAAGCGATTCAGGCTCATATTTTTCAATTATCCGAGGTTTTTGGTGAAAGTGAAAATCTATTAGGACTGCCAATCGGGACGATAGCGGCGGAAACATATACGACGAGTGAGCCGATAAGAACGGCCTGTCAAGAAGCGATAGAAGATTGGCAATCCATATATGTGAAGAAATTACTCGAGGCGAAATTCAGTGAGAAACGGGCAAAGGAATTGAGTATCGTAATTAATGCTTTAATTGAGGGCGGTATCCTTTTATCCTTAACGGCGAAAAACGGGAAACCTCTCCAAGCCATTGCGGAACAGATACCATTATTGTTGATAAATAAATAAGTCATACGGAAAAATTATTTTATGCTTACATCGAACAGTCAGTAATTGGAGGAATCATTTTATGTCTTTAGATGCAACACAGCAACAAAACCAAGTCATTAGAACTACCCCCATTTTAATTGCATTTTTAATTGCAGGGTTCATTGGGTTATTCAGTGAGACGGCTTTAAACATGGCGCTGGGGGATTTAATCCAGGAATTCAATGTCAGTCCTTCCACCGTGCAATGGCTGACAACGGGTTATTTATTAACATTGGGGATATTGGTTCCCGTTTCGGGACTCCTGATTCAGTGGTTCAATACCCGTCAATTATTCATTGCATCAATGGTGTTCTCCATCATTGGGACGCTCATTGCAGCAATTGCACCTGGGTTCGGCATCTTGATGCTAGCTCGTGTCATCCAGGCAATCGGAACAGGTCTTTTATTGCCTCTCATGTTCAATACCATTTTATTGATTTTCCCGATCCATAAAAGGGGAGCGACGATGGGATTGATGGGGCTGGTGATCATGTTTGCCCCAGCCATCGGACCGACAGTTTCAGGTTTGATTATTGAAAATTTGAAATGGAATTACATTTTTTGGGTGTCTTTGCCATTCTTTGTGATTGCTTTACTATTCGGTCTCAAGTATATGCAAAACGTTTCAACAATCACCAAACCTAAAATCGATGTACCATCCATTATTTTATCGACCATCGGTTTTGGAGGAATTGTTTATGGCTTTAGTATTGTTGGGGAACATGGATGGAGTAATGCGATAGTTCTATCCTCGCTCATTGTCGGCCTTATAGCGCTATTCCTGTTTGCTGTAAGACAATTCAATATGGATAAACCGATGATTGACTTGCGCGTTTTTAAATATCCCATGTTCACTTTAGGGTTAATAACCGTCTTCATCACCTTCATGATCATCATGTCATCCATGATCCTCTTACCGCTATACCTGCAAACCGGGCTGGCATTAGCTGCGTTTTCAGCTGGTCTGGTACTTTTACCGGGTGGAGTGCTTAATGGTATCATGTCTCCGGTTACTGGACGTATATTTGATAAGTTCGGACCAAGAGGGCTAGTGATTCCAGGCTTTATTATCATGATTGCCATGTTATGGACTTTGACGAACGTAACGACTGAAACATCCATCATTATGGTAATCATCATGCATACTCTCCTTATGATTGGTGTTTCGATGGTCATGATGCCCGCCCAGACAAATGGGCTGAATCAACTGCCGAAAAATCTTTATCCGGATGGAACGGCTCTTATGAATACATTGCAACAAGTATCGGGAGCTATCGGGACAACCGTTGCCATTACCATCATGTCAGCATCCCAAAAAAATTATATGGCAAATGCAGAAGATCCGTTCGATCCATCAGCCATTAGCGGTTCATTGACTGCAGGCGTTCAAGATGCCTTCATTTTCGGTCTAGTCCTTGCAATCATTGGTTTGATCATATCGTTTTTTATCAGAACAGCACGTGACTAAAAAGGTAATGAAAAAAGATCCATTAGCCAGCAGGGAAAAGGTTTTCTCTGACTGGCTTTTTTGTTTGGAAAAAAGCAATTTAGAACCATCCACTTATTGGTAATGAATAAGTGCTTTTTTATTGGTCTTTAATACCATTTTTTATCAAATGGTATTAAATTCAGAGTGAATTATTTGAAAATTAACCACTTATCGGATAATCTTACACAATAATAGTTACTAAAAGTTAGCTCAGGTAAAGTGGTTAACAGGAGGAATTCAAATGAAAAAAATAACTAAACTGTTGGAACCTGTAACAATAGGTGCATGGAACTTAAAAACAAGAACGGCAATGGCTCCTATGACACGGTCGTTTGCCAATAACGAAACTGGTGTTGTGAATGACCTGACCGTAGAATACTACCGAAAACGGGCTCAAGATGGAATCGGGCTTATCATTACAGAAGGTGTCGTGATTTCACCTAGAGCAAAGGGTAATCCTGGGGTGCCCGGGATTTATACTCAAGAGCAAATAAATGGGTGGAAAAAAGTAACGGAAGCTGTACACGCTGAAGGCGGAACGATCATTGCGCAAATCTGGCATGTTGGCCGTGCAAGCCATCATGAAATTGCAGGAGGACCTCCGCAGGCCCCTTCTCCTATCGCTGCTGAAGGAAAGGTTTCAAGATTCGGAAAACCTTTTGATATTCCTGTAGAAATGACAGAGACGGATATTGCAGAAGTAGTGAACCAATATAAACAAGCTGCAAAGAATGCGATGGATGCTGGCTTTGACGGCGTTGAAATTCATGGTGCACATGGCTACTTAATAGACCAGTTCAATTCTGACACTTCCAATAAAAGGGCGGATCGATACGGCGGTGATTTGAAACAGCGTCTGACATTTATGAAGGAAGTGCTAAAAGCTGTTATTGATACGGTTGGAGTGGAACGTACCCTTATTCGTTTCTCGGCTTTGAAAATTGACCAGCCGTCTTACATGTGGGAAGACCCTGAAACAGCGATCCAAACATTTATTGAAGCGTTTAATGAAACAGGAGTCAAAATGATTCACCCGTCCACGATGGAATTTACCAAACCGATTGCAAGGGGACTGACCATGCATGAATTGGTACGCAGCCACTGGGATGGAATTATAGTTGGTGTGGGAGGGCTTGATCCTGAAACAGCAGAAGCCGCACTGGAAAAGGGCACAATTGACGTTGCGGCGATTGGACGTCCGCTTATCGCCAACCCGGATTATCTGGCACGAATTAAGCATGAAGAAAAACTTGTTGATTACGAGGCAAAGAAACATTTAGGGCAACTTATTTAATTGAGAAAAAACATAGCCTTTTTTAAATGTCAGTGTACAAAATACCAATCATTTTTTTCTTTCAATTTACTGATGCGATTCTTCATTAAGAAGGGTCGCCTTTTCCTTATGGAGCTAAAGGGAAGAAAGAATGATGAAACAACAAATCATTCCCAATACCCAAAGTAGAAAGCTGGTATATCAATGGAACGTATTATGGTTATAGGAGTATCCGCGGGCGTCGGAAAATCTACTTTTGCAAGAAGACTAAAATTTAAATATTGATGTACATCATTTGGATACATTCTACTGGAGGCCTGGCTGGGTGGAAGCTCCTTTAGAGGATTTTATTTCTGCTCAGAAGGAAGTATTGAGTGATGGCAAGTGGATAATGGATGGTAATTATAGTAATTCTTTTGACTTACGTTCTAAGCATGCCGATACGATTATTTATTTAGAACTCCCTCTCCGTGTTTGCCTTTACCGTGTTGTAAAACGTTGGCTGTCTTATATAGGGAAAACAAGACCTGATATGGGTGAGGGCTGTTATGAAAAATTAGACTGGCAGTTTGTTAAATTTATAATGACCACCTACTTTCCACGTAAGAAAAAAATGAAAAAAAGACTTGAAGATCTTCAAAGAAGTGAGCCTGAAAAGATAATGGTTATTTTAAAAAGCAAGCAGGAAATTGAAGAATATTTGTTAAACTGAGCCGGGGTGATCAACAGATGCAATGGTTCATGAAAAGGCTGTGAAATCAGCTCTTTATCTTATGCAATAAAGGGAAAGGCTAGTCAATTTCAGTTATACGAAACTTAAGGAAAATACTTATTAACTTTAAATGTTAGATAATCACTTTAATAATTGGTTCGAAGAGTTTATCACAGATGCAAAAAGCCTTCCTAGTCCTAGGAAGGCTTTAAGCCTGATGATAAAGGTTTTTTAATATAAATGATAGCAAAAATGGGAATTTCCAAAGAGTGAAGTGTACAAACAAAGCGGTTTTACAGGAGGAAATTAGTTGGCATGGTTTTTGCTTGATATAAATGATGAGTAAATAGAGAAAGTAGGGAGTGATGAATCGCCAATTACTAAAGCTTTATTGGAAAGAGTTTGCTGCAGGAAGTGGATGTATGGATGCTCTGGATTGCGAAAGATATCTTGAAGCAAGAGCGATCAAGTAATGAAGACAATCAGTATAGCATTGAGAACAAAATATAGGGAGGATTGTAATTATGAAAGAGATAAAAACAAAGAAAGAGTTTGATGAGGCGATTTCATCAACAAAACCAGTTGTTGCCAAATTTTATGTTGAATGGTGCCCAGACTGTCAGAATACCAATTTATTCATGCCAATTGTAGAAGAAGCGTATAAAGAAAAAATAGATATGATCGCAGTAAATCGAGACCATTTTCCGGAATTATTAGAGAAGCTAGATGTGTATGGAATCCCAAGCTTTATTGCTTTTCAAGAAGGGAAGGAACTTAATCGCTTTGTAAGTAAACTCGGAAAAAGCCAGGAGGAGGTTGAACAGTTTCTCAATCAAATCGTAGTGGAAAGTGAAAAATTAGAAAGATAATCATTTACTGGCATTTAATTGGGAGGGCGCCTATCGAAAAAGATTTCGGCGCCGCTTCCAATCTGAAGCGTTAAATTGATGAGCTTCTTTATAAAATTGATATGAGGTGATTAAGAATGGCAAAGATGAAGAATGAGACACATTACAAAATTTTGATTGTAGGAGGCGGCAGTGCCGGAATTACGGTCGCGGCACGTCTCCTCCGTGAATCACGCACTCTGAGCGGAAACATTGCCATCATTGACCCTGCGACGAAACATTATTATCAACCTTTATGGACGCTTGTAGGAGCAGGCGAAGCTGACAAAACTGTGACACAAAGGGAGGAGGCATCTGTTATTCCGAAAGGAGCCGTATGGGTACAGGATGCGGTTACCACATTTCAGCCAGATGAAAACGTTGTTGTAACAGCATCCGGAAACAAACTGCACTACGAATATTTAGTTGTCGCTGCGGGGATTCAAATTAACTGGCATGAAATCAAGGGGTTAAAAGAGAGTATAGGAAAGAATGGGGTATGTAGTAATTACTCTTATGATTATGTTGATAGCACTTGGGAGGCGATCCGAAACTTCAAGGGCGGGACTTCCATCTTTACCAATCCGAACACTCCGGTAAAATGCGGTGGTGCTCCTCAAAAAATTATGTATTTGGCGGAAGAATATTTCAGAAAATCAGGAGTTCGCCAGCAATCTTCGGTTATTTTTGTTTCAGGCAGCCCATCCATATTCAATGTAAAAAAATATGAACAGGCACTAAACAAAATAATTGAACGAAAAGAAATCGCAACATGTTTTATGCATCATCTCATTGAAATTGATGGTGATAAAAAACGAGCGACATTTGAAAATCTAAATACAAATGAGCGCGTGAATATGCAATATGACATGATTCATGTGGTACCGCCGATGAGCGCCCCGGATTTCATCAAGAATAGTTCCCTTGCTGCTAGTAATGGCTGGCTGGCAGTGGACAAATATACGCTGCAGCATGAACACTTTGACAATATATTCGGCATAGGGGATTGTACAAACCTGCCTACGTCAAAAACAGGGGCTGCTATTCGCAAACAAGCACCAGTGCTTGTGCAAAATTTACTTCTTCGAATACGTGCCAAACAAATGGTTCATAAATATGACGGCTATACATCATGTCCACTTGTTACTGGATACGGGCGGCTTATACTGGCTGAATTCAATTATGATTTACAGCCTCAAGAAACCTTTCCTATCGATCAATCCCGTGAGAGGTTCAGTATGTATGTATTGAAGAAAAACTTGCTTCCCGTTATGTATTGGAATGGGATGCTTAAAGGTATGATGTAATAGCATTTCTGATATCCATAAAATAAGGAGGAAGATTTATGCTGCTCAAATATTTTTATGATGAGAAACTGGCCCAAGCTTCATACCTTGTGGGATGTCAAGCTACTGGCGAAGCGATCATTATTGATCCGTCACGTAATGTAGAACCTTACATAAAAACGGCAAGAGCAAATGGTGTGAGGATCGTGGGTGTAACGGAAACACACATCCATGCCGATTTTTTGTCTGGTTCACAGGAGCTGGCTTCAAGGCTTGGGGCAACATTGTATTTATCTGATGAGGGAGGGCCGGACTGGAAATATGAGTACGTTACTGGGGATGAACACCGCTTTCTAAGAAATGGAGATGTATTTACGATTGGAAATATCCATTTTGAGGTGATTCATTCACCAGGACACACACCTGAACATATATCACTGCTTATAACAGATGGGGGTACAGTTACCAAGGATCCACTCGGGATATTTACTGGAGATTTTGTATTTGTCGGTGATGTGGGTCGTCCCGATTTATTAGAAAAAGCCGCAGGGGTGCACGGGTCCTCGGAAAAAATGGCACGCAAGATGTATCGGTCTCTGCAGCAGTTTAAAAATCTTCCTGACTATCTGCAAGTATGGCCAGGGCATGGAGCGGGCAGTGCCTGTGGAAAAGCGCTAGGAGCAATCCCATCATCAACCATCGGATATGAAAAACGGACAAATTGGGCACTGCAATATGATAATGAGGAGCGCTTTATAGAAGCGCTGTTGGCTGGACAGCCGGAGGCACCCCCTTATTTTTCAATGATGAAGCGGTTGAATAAAGAGGGTCCGCAGCAAATTCGAAGTATAGC
The DNA here is from genome assembly GCF_042787975.1 of Peribacillus sp. YIM B13482. Lineage (NCBI taxonomy): Bacteria > Bacillati > Bacillota > Bacilli > Caryophanales > Bacillaceae > Peribacillus > Peribacillus sp. YIM B13482. Next base: position 6,992 of record NZ_JBHZPF010000021.1, on the reverse strand, counting down.
AGCACCACTTCGTATGGCGGTTTCAATAGATATTGTACAGGAATGGGCGAAACAGGGAATTGTCATTGATACACGTCCGGCCAGTGAATTTGCTAAAAAGCATATACAAGGTGTAATTAATATCCCTTATAACAAATCATTTATAACCTGGGCGGGATGGCTGTTGGACTATGACCGACCTTTATATCTTCTCGCAAGCAATGATGTTGTGGAAATTATTGTGAATGATCTCCAGTCCATTGGATTGGATCACGTCGTTGCAACAATGGAACCATATATCAATGAGATGGCAGGAGAAATTGATTCGCGTGTAATGAAGTATAAAGAAGTGACAATGGACAAGATAGATGGTGCTATTCAATCAGACCGTATATATGTCCTTGATGTCCGAAGCATGGGCGAATGGGAGGAAGGCCATATTCCGCAGGCGAAGCATGTGATGCTTGGTCATTTACAAGAACAGGCACACAAAATTCCGCATGATAAACCAATTTTGGTTTATTGCAAAACCGGCGGAAGATCGGCCATCGCTGCAAGCCTTCTACAAGTTCATGGTTTTAAAGAAGTACAAAGCCTTGTAGGCGGATATGAGGAATGGAGAAAACAGCAGAAGTTGCGCCCTGCCAGAGATGCTAAATGAATTCTTTGAATTTTATCATACATGCGAAAATACTTACCATAGTTGCAAATGTGCCAATGCTTAGGATGAAAAGTTTTTTAAATAATTACCGCGGTATAAGGAAATTTTATAGAAGAAATAGGTTGGCATGGCAATTGCATATATAAAGAGGCAAGGTACACAAGCGAACATGAGAAGGAGAGATACTCGATGAAATATAATTTCGACCAAGAAATCCGTCGACTGAACACTGATTGTGAAAAATGGGATAAACTTGAAAATCAATTTGGGGTAAAGGATGTTATACCGATGTGGGTGGCCGATATGGATTTTCAGTCTCCACAACCTATCATCGAAGCATTAAAACAGCGTGTGGAGCACGGTGTATATGGCTACACACTTAGACCGGACTCGTATATGGAATCGATTGTAAGTTGGCTAAAAAGAAGACATCGATGGTCCATTGAGAAAGAATGGATTACCCACAGCCCAGGCGTGATTCCAGCCCTATCGTTGGCGATTCAGTCCTTCACTCAGACAGGGGACAAAATAATTATCCAACCTCCTGTATACCATCATTTTGCCCGTGTGATTCAAGCGAACGGCCGTGAAATTGTAAACAACCCGCTTAAGCTTGAAAATGGACATTATTCCATAGATTTCGCAGACCTAGAGGCAAAGATAGATTCAACGGTAAAAATGCTGATTTTGTGTAGTCCTCATAACCCGATTGGAAGGGTATGGAGCAAAGAAGAATTGACGAGATTGGGACAGATTTGCATGAAGCATAACATTCTCGTTGTGGCAGATGAAATTCATTGTGACTTTGTTTATAAGACACATACTCACATTCCATTTGCCTCTATATCAGAAGAGTTTGCAAATCATTCTCTTACCTGCATTGCGCCAAGCAAAACTTTTAACCTGATGGGTGTACAGACGTCAAGTATCATTATTCCAAATCAACAACTGCGCGATAGGTATGATCGAGAACTTAATACATTATCCATTGGTTCGCCGAACATATTTGGCGTTGTTGCGTTAGAGGCTGCTTACCGACACGGAGAAGAATGGCTGGATCAGCTCCTTGAATATTTGCAGGGGAATTTGGAATTCACTCTGAATTACTTCAGCAAAAACATCCCGCAAATTAAAGTCATCCAGCCGGAAGGCACATACCTTGTATGGCTGGATTGCCGGGAACTGGGTTTTTCAGTTAAAGAATTGGATGAATTTATGTTACGTAAAGCAAGGGTTGCAATGAATGAAGGGCTCATTTTCGGTATGGAAGGTGAAGGCTTCATGCGGCTCAATATTGCTTGTCCGCGTTCGATGTTGAAAAATGCTTTGGATGGCATAGAAAAAGCTATCTCCTCTTTGTGTAAAGCGTAGAATTTATGCAATAATAAAATTATTTTATTATTGCATATAACGTTATAGCAGAGGAGGATAATATGGCAGGCTTTATCGGCATACAGCAGTTTATTCAAGATTACGCGGAGAACACAGCAGGAATCCTTGGTCTGGATATAACCGTGCTTGATGAAAAGGGCGTTCGGATTAGCGGAACTGGCTACTATAAAGATCTCATTGGCAAAACCGCTCCGGAAGGCTCCTTTTTCAGAATGATATTGGAAACAGGGGAGCCTGGAGTGGTTTACGACGTGAAAAGAGATGAGTCGCAGTGCAGGAGTTGTAAATTCGTGAATCAATGCAAAGAACTCGCTACCATCGGGTTTCCTATTGTAAAGCAAGACAAACCAGTTGGCGTCATCGGCATGATTGGTTTTTCCCATGAACAAAAGGAGAAAATGATTATTGAATCAGAGAATCTAATACAGTTTTTACGCTATGTTAGTACATTGTTGGTCAATAAATTAGCAATGCTGGACCCTGAGAAGGAACCGGGTTGCAAAATTCAAGAAGAGATTCCGATTCCCCCGAAGGTTTTTACTTTTGAAAACATTCTTGGAAAAGATTCCGGGCTTAAAGATGTTATTAAGAAAGCTAAAAGGATTATAAACAGCCCTTCCACTGTTTTGATCAGGGGAGATAGCGGTACGGGGAAAGAATTAATAGCCAAAGCGATTCATTTTGAAAGCAAGCGGCGGATGCATTCATTTGTGGCAGTTAATTGCGCTGCCATTCCTGAGAGCTTGTTGGAAAGTGAGTTGTTTGGTTATGAGGGTGGCTCATTTACCGGGTCAAAGCGGAATGGGAAAATGGGGAAATTCGAATTAGCACATAACGGGACCATTTTCCTTGATGAAATTGGCGATATGCCGCTTTTCTTGCAGCCAAAGTTATTACGGTTTTTACAAGAAAGAGAGTTTGAAAGAATCGGTGGAAAAAAAGCAATCCAGATTAATGTACGGGTGATTGCAGCCACTCACCAAAACCTGGAGGAAATGGTGCGGAACGGCACTTTTCGCGAGGATTTATATTATCGTCTCAATGTCATCCCTCTCCATACCAAACCTTTAAGAGAGAGGCGTGATGATATCGCTTTGTATCTTGAACATTTCATGCATAAACATTGTAAGATCATGCAAAGGCACCCATTGAGATTTGACCCCATGCTGGAACGATGGCTTATAAGCTATGATTGGCCGGGGAATATACGGCAGTTGGAAAACGCCGTAGAATATATGGCAAATATGGCTGAATCAGATATCGTATCTTTCCATGATTTACCTGACTATCTGTTTCAACAGGATCCTCTTTCTGTAGAGTGTAGAGGGTTAAGTTTAGAACAAATGATTTCTGAATATGAAAAAGACGTAATCCAGAGCTATTTCCTGGCTGAAAAATATCGGCATGATAAGGAACAAATTGCCCGGGAACTACAGATTAGCCTCTCTACTCTTTATCGCAAGTTGGAAAAATATAAATTATGTTAACTTCATAGAAAATATCTATTTTTCTCAATTAAAGTTTCTTAAAATAAAAGCGGGAGAGTGCATATCATTTTCTCGCCTGAATTTTAGAAGGATGAGGACAAAAGCGGAAGGTAGAATATTTTATAAAATAACTGAAAGTTCTGTAAAAAATTGATAAAGAAATTTTTTGAAATAACAGCCAGATGAACCTTTCATACAAATTGTATTTGAACGATGAGTAAAAAGGGGGATACACTATGGGGAAATTAGAAGCAGAGATAAGTAACACCCTAGAAGAGCGAAATTCAAAAGGATCATTACAAAGGAAGCTGCAATCCAGACATTTAACGATGATGGCTATAGGTGGCGCTATTGGAACTGGATTGTTTGTATCCAGCGGATCGACGATTAGCACTGCGGGGCCGGGGGGAGCGCTTGCTGCATACATTCTGGTAGGGATCATGGTCTATTTTGTTATGAATAGTTTAGGAGAGCTATCGGCCTTCTTACCGCTCCCGGGGGCCTTTGACATCTATGCCTCAAAGTACATTGATCCTGCATTAGGCTTTGCGTTAGGTTGGAACTATTGGTATACAACCGCGATAACGGTTCCTGCAGATTTGGTGGCCTCTACTCTTATTATGAAGTATTGGTTTCCGGACTCACCTTCTATCTTGTGGAGTGCACTATTTCTGGGTTTGTTGCTAATATTAAATGTTTTATCAGTCAAGGCATATGGGGAAAGTGAATACTGGTTTGCCGGCATTAAGGTCATCTCAATCATCGTATTTCTCGTTATTGGGGTTGCCATGATTTTTGGAATTATGGGAGGACATGCGGTCGGGTTCAGTAACTTTACCCAAGGAGATGCTCCTTTCCATGGCGGGCTTGTATCTATCTTTAGTGTAGTGCTCATCGCGGGCTTTGCGTTCCAGGGAACTGAGGTGATTGCGACGGCAGCCGGTGAAACCGAAAATCCATCGAAAAACGTACCGAAAGCGATTCGGTCAATCTTCTGGCGAATCCTTATTTTCTACGTGTTGACGATTTTTGTTATCGGTTTAATTATTCCTTATACGGATCCAAACCTGCTTAAATCGGGTGTTCAAAATGTATCTATCAGCCCTTTCACGCTTGTTCTTCAAAGAGCTGGGTTGGCATTAGCCGCTTCCGTCATGAATGCCGTGCTTCTTACATCTGTTTTATCAGCAGCAAATTCAGCAATGTATGCTTCTTCACGTATGCTATGGGCACTGGCGAAAGAAGGAAAGGCACCACGAATCTTTGCACGGCTTAACAGAAAGGGAATTCCCATGTGGGCCCTTTGTACAACTGCTTTTATAGGACTTGCCTCTTTTTTGGCTTCCCTTTTTGGAAATGGTTCAGTTTTCATTTGGTTGATAAATGCTTCAGCCCTTACCGGATTTATCAAATGGTTCGGGATTGCCGTTAGTCATTACCGCTTCCGTAAAGCCTATGTAGCCCAAGGCAGGGATCTCAATGAATTGCCGTTTAAAGCCAAATGGTACCCGCTGGGCCCGGTCATCACACTGTTATTTTTTGTGGTTTTCATTTTTGGGCAGACTTTTTTTTACGGAGATCAAATTAGCTGGGCAGAAATTATAGCGACGTATATAGGTCTTCCTATTTTCTTGCTTCTCTGGCTTGGTTATAAAATCATTAAGAAAACAAAAATAGTTCCTCTGATGGAGTGTGATTTTGAGCGCAAAGAATAAGAGGGAAGGCTTGTGTGAATGTAAGCGTTTTATTCAAAGGAGAATTAAATTCAATTCCGTTTTTTAATAGGATTACAAAAAAAAAAGAGGTGGTTTATATGTTAAAAGAAACAATCATAACCAATGAAGCCCCCAAGGCTATCGGTCCTTATTCACAAGGTATAAAAGTAGGAAACGTAGTGTATACTTCTGGGCAGCTTCCCATTCATCCAGAAACTGGAGAAATGCCTGATAATATTGAGGAGCAAACAAGGGTGTCATTGGAGAATCTTAAGAAGGTTATAGAAGCGGCGGGAGCAAGCTTACAGCAGGTAATAAAAACAACGGTTTTTTTAAGCGATATGAGTCACTTTGCTGCAATGAATCATGTATATGGAGAATTCTTTTTGGATGATTATCCTGCTAGAAGTGCGATTGAAGTTGCTCGTTTACCTAAAGACGCTTTGATTGAAATCGAAGCAATTGCTATAATCTAATAATAATTGAAAAGAGAACGTCAAATTGATATTCTCTTTTCTTTACTTTACATAGGGTAGTCCTAGACAGAGAATACAGGAGGAGAATTAATATGAATTTAGCGCAATTTCCCAGACGTCGATATACACCAACAAATACACCCATGGAGAAATTACATCATTTTTCTGAAGTACTTGGGGGCCCTTCTATTTATATTAAACGAGATGATTTACTTGGGCTGACGGCTGGTGGAAATAAAACAAGAAAACTAGAGTTCCTTGTAGCCGATGCAATGGAAAAAGGTGCGGATACGTTAATTACATGTGGGGGCATTCAATCAAATCATTGCCGCTTAACACTAGCCGCTGCCGTTAAAGAGAAAATGAATTGCATCCTTGTGTTGGAAGAGGGCCTTTCTGAAAGTTCAGAGCCGGATTTTAACGGTAACTATTTTCTGTATCATTTATTGGGCGCTGAACAAATCAAGGTTGTTCCTAATGGAACAGACTTGATGAAAGAAATGCAGAAAGTAGCTAAAGAGGTAACGGAAGAGGGATATAAACCTTATATAATTCCGGTAGGGGGATCGAATACCATTGGTGCAACGGGATATGTTGCTTGTGCTCAGGAGATTTTGACACAGTCCTTTGATCAAGGAGTCAATGTGAATGCTGTTGTTTGTGTAAGCGGCAGCGGGGGAATGCATGCAGGTTTGGTGACTGGATTTTATGGAAATCAAAGTAAAATACCGGTAATCGGAATAAACGTAAGTAGAGGAAAAGCTGAACAAGAAGAGAAAGTTTTTCAGCTTGTGAAAGAAACTTCAGCACACATCGGCGTTCCGAATTCAATCCCTCGTGAGGCTGTTGTGTGTTTTGATGAGTATGTCGGACCTGGTTATGCTTTACCTACGCCTGAAATGGTGGAAGCTGTCAAGCTCATGGCCAGAACAGAAGGGATTTTACTGGATCCGGTTTATACGGGTAAAGCGGCTGCGGGACTCATTGATTTAGTAAAAAAAGGCACATTTAAACCGGAGGATAACATTCTATTCGTACACTCTGGCGGCGCCTCTTCGTTATACGCCAATACTTCCCTCTTTTATTGAAGTATAATTATATTATATAGTGTACCCATCAAAACAAATAGAAAGATGGGCAAGGGGATATCCTCTCTTATAGGGAATAAACTCCAAACTGAGGGAGCCAATAAATTTGGCTCCCTGCAGACTGTAGACAAACTCGATGAAAATCGAGTTTGTCTATTTTTTATGAGTTGTACAATTTGGCCGTTGATTTTCCA
>NZ_JBHZPF010000020.1:0-73347 GCF_042787975.1 Peribacillus sp. YIM B13482 | reverse complement strand
AAGCGAGCATCTGGAGGGGAAATCAACCACAACTCACTACCTGGTAAATAGCAACAAAGTATGTGAAAACAGCCTATGAAAAAGAAAGAAATGCAGACAAGGGACAGTCTCAAAAAAAATATAAACAGAAAGAAATCCCCTAAAAAACAACATTGAAAAATGATCCCCATCCGTATAAAGGAAACTGGATTGACTATTCCGGTTAATTAGGAGGCAACATGTCAGTATTTTTTATGTTTCTGTTGTTTGTATTAAATATATTCACCATTTTCGCCATCATCGTTTTATATCTTCGGCAAAACCGTTTAAGTAAGGTGGAAAAAGACCAAAAAGCCATGATTGATGAAATGGAACAACTTTTGTCTGGTTTTTTGATTGAGATGAAACAGGACAACGAGATATTGGTAAAGGCATTCACCAAATCGGTTGCAATGGATTCCGAGCATGATCAAAAAATAAAAGAACATGGCGCAATTAGAGAAACCATGGAAGATAAAGAAGTAAAACAAGAACAAAACATGCTGAAAGAGTATAAAGAGGGAAGAAGTGCCGCGGCTAAAAAGCAGGCGACCGACGCTTACAAAATAATGCCTGAAGACGATGAGGATAATGCTTTACCCGTAATAGTTGAGGACAAATTGGAACTTTCATCAGCTGCCACCACCCTTCCGAACGAGGGGAAGGCGACGGGTAAAGAATTTGCGGACATGTTACAGGCCTCGGTAAATGAACATTCATTAAATGAACAAGTAGATATGTTAGCTGATCAAGGTCATTCAATTGAAGAAATCGCCAAAAGGCTAGGTCGCGGTCAAACGGAAATAGAGCTATTACTAAAGTTTCGCATGAATAGATAGATATTACTTGATTGAGAAGAATCATTATGGTATATTATGAAATGGTGTTAATACACACGCCCCGTGATTCTTGCAGATGGTGCTGTTTCGACAGTTTCTGTATGAAAATGATCGGTGCGGAGGAAAAACAAAACCATTTAGGAGGAACTAAAATGTCAGTCATTTCTATGAAACAATTGCTTGAAGCTGGTGTGCATTTCGGACACCAAACACGTCGCTGGAACCCGAAAATGAAGAAATATATCTTCACTGAGCGTAACGGCATCTACATCATCGACCTTCAAAAAACAGTTAAAAAGGTTGAAGAAGCTTATAACTTCGTGAAAGAACTAGCTGCTAACGGTGGAACTGTTCTTTTCGTTGGTACTAAAAAACAAGCTCAAGAATCTGTTAAAGAAGAAGCTATCCGTTCTGGTATGTACTATGTAAACCAACGTTGGTTAGGTGGAACTTTAACAAACTTTGAAACAATCCAAAAACGTATTACTCGTCTTAAAGATATCGAAAAAATGGAAGCAAACGGAACTTTCGAAGTCCTTCCTAAAAAAGAAGTTATCCAACTTAAAAAAGAATGGGATCGCTTAGAAAAATTCTTAGGCGGAATTAAAGATATGAAGACTCTTCCAGATGCGATCTTCGTTATCGACCCTCGCAAAGAGCGTATTGCTGTTGCGGAAGCACACAAATTACACATTCCACTTGTAGGTATCGTTGATACAAACTGTGATCCGGATGAAATCGATGTAGTTATTCCTGCGAATGACGATGCAATCCGTGCTGTTAAATTATTAACAGGTAAAATGGCAGATGCTATCTTAGAAGCTAAACAAGGCGAAGAAACAGCAACTGAAACAACTACTGCTTAATAAGCAAAAAAGGTTGCTTATTAAGTAAGAAAAAAGGTGATAAGAGGATAATGCCTTTTATCCCTTTTTTTTGCACTAAATAAGCGTACATAAATCACTGTACGGAATGTTTTTTAAAAGGTATAGTCGATTTTTAAGGAAAAGAAATCATTAAGTATTTAGTTCCGTCAAATTGACTGACTAAGTGGATGGCTTTTCTGGAATATTGCCTTTGCTCGTTATTTTCTTTGATGATAACAAGTATTTTTTGGTAAAAATGGGTAAAGATTGAATAAACTGCATTTAATTTGAGGAGGATATATATTATGGCAATCACTGCACAATTAGTTAAAGAATTGCGTGAAAAAACTGGTGCCGGTATGATGGACTGTAAAAAGGCACTTGTACAAACAGAAGGCGATATGGAAAAAGCAATCGATTTCCTACGTGAAAAAGGAATTGCAAAAGCTGCTAACAAAGGCGACCGTATTGCTGCTGAAGGTTTAACTTCAATCGTTGTAGAAGGAAACCAAGCGGTTATTCTTGAAGTGAACTCAGAAACAGATTTCGTTGCAAAAAACGAAGGATTCCAAACACTTGTTAAAGACTTGGCTTCATTCCTTCTTGCTAACAAACCTGAAAGCGTTGAAGTTGCTCTTGAACAAACAATGGAAAATGGAGAAAAGGTTGCAGATCATATCAATGCTGCAGTTGCTAAAATCGGAGAAAAATTAACTCTTCGCCGTTTCCAAGTTGTTACTAAAACAGATAACGACGCATTTGGTGCATACCTTCACATGGGTGGACGTATCAGCGTACTATCAGTTCTTGAAGGTACAACTGACGAAGATGCAGCAAAAGGCGTTTCAATGCACATCGCTGCAATTAACCCTAAATATATCTCTCGTGACCAAGTCGATGCTAGTGAATTAGATCGCGAACGCGAAGTTCTTACTCAACAAGCGCTTAACGAAGGTAAACCAGAAAAAATCGTTGCAAAAATGGTTGAAGGACGTATCAATAAATTCTACGAAGAAATCTGTGTGAACGAACAAGCTTTCGTTAAAAACCCTGATCAAAAAGTGGGACAATTCGTTGAATCAAAAGGCGGAAAAATCCTATCATTCGTTCGTTATGAAGTAGGGGAAGGTCTTGAAAAACGTCAAGAAAACTTTGCTGAAGAAGTAATGAACCAAGTTAAAAAAGACTAATTGTCAGATAATTAATAATAGGGAACACTCTGGTGTTCCCTATTTTTTGAAATGTCATGAATTTTTGGTAATATTGCAAGAAAGCATGATGAACGAATGAAAAGATTACATAGTTGGAGGTTCTCATGAGTAGCGCTAAATATAAACGTGTAGTTCTAAAATTAAGTGGCGAAGCATTAGCCGGTGAAGAAGGATTTGGAATTAACCCTGCAGTAATTAAATCTATTGCTGAACAAGTCAAGGAAGTGGCTGAGCTTGATGTGGAAGTGGCTGTTGTGGTTGGCGGCGGAAACATTTGGCGCGGCAAAATAGGCAGCGAAATGGGCATGGATCGTGCTAATGCCGATTATATGGGGATGCTGGCTACAGTCATGAACTCATTGGCGTTACAAGACAGCCTTGATCAGCTTGGAATTGAAACGCGTGTACAAACTTCCATCGAGATGAGACAAGTTGCAGAACCATACATTAGACGACGTGCAATCAGGCATCTAGAGAAAAAGAGAGTGGTGATTTTTGCAGCTGGTACAGGTAATCCATACTTCTCAACGGATACCACTGCCGCCCTGCGTGCTGCTGAAATTGAAGCTGATGTCATCTTGATGGCGAAGAATAATGTGGATGGCGTATACAATGCTGATCCGGTTAAGGACAAAAATGCAGTGAAGTATGATAAGCTTTCCTATCTTGATGTGATTAAAGAAGGCTTAGAAGTAATGGATTCGACCGCGTCCTCACTATGCATGGACAATGATATTCCATTGATCGTCTTCTCGATTATGGAAAAAGGTAATATTAAACGAGCCGTACTAGGCGAAAAGCTTGGAACTATTGTAAGGGGGAAATAAAAGATGCCGAAACAAGTTATTTCGAATGCGAAAACGAAAATGGAAAAAGCCATTGGAGCGTATACACGTGAATTAGCCAGCATCCGTGCCGGAAGGGCAAATGCCTCATTGCTTGATAAAATCTCGATTGATTATTATGGTTCGCCGACACCGGTTAATCAGGTGGCTGGTATTTCTGTCCCGGAAGCTAGGCTTTTAGTCATTCAACCATATGATAAAACGGTATTGGGTGAAATCGAAAAGGCGATTTTGAAATCAGACTTAGGCTTGAATCCTTCTAATGATGGTTCAATCATCAGGATAGCCATCCCCGCGTTAACTGAAGAACGCAGAAAAGAACTTGTGAAAGTTGTTAAAAAAGAAGCGGAAGAAGCGAAAATAGCTGTCCGTAATGTGCGTCGCGATGCTAATGATGATTTGAAAAAGCTTGAAAAAAATGGTGAAATCACTGAAGATGACTTACGTGGCTATGCGGATGACATCCAAAAGATGACAGATGGCAATATCACGAAAATCGATGATATTACAAAAGATAAAGAAAAAGAAATTCTGGAAGTATAATTTTACTTAAAGAATTGATTAAATAAAGAGGGCCGAATCCATACTGGGTCATGTCTTGATTCTAACATATAGGTGTGCTTAAAAGAGAAAACTGTTATAATAAGGTTTCTCCGATAATGATTACTCCTTGAGTTAGTATGTTGCATGCAAACGTTGGAGGTGGTCCTTTTTTTGCATTTTTCACGGTAATCATAACCGGTTTTAGAAAAAAAGAAGTAATGATTTCTCCCTTTCTAGCTTCTAATGAAGAAATAATTTTCATAATAATAATATGAGAACCAGTTTTTTTTTGATATTATGATATAGATTCTTTTTAAGCGGCAGAAAGCTTGATATACATAGTGCACGTTAACTTTGCCTTTGTAGAGAGATAAGTACAACCTGATGGGGGACTAACATATGTATTCACTATGGAAGCGTTTCGTTAAAAAAGATGCTTCTTCCGATGTAACTAATAGGATTCAGCATATTAAACAGTTTGATGTTCCTCAGCATATCGCCATCATTATGGATGGAAACGGCCGCTGGGCCAAAAAGCGTGCATTGCCACGTGTGGCAGGTCATCATGAAGGAATGAAAACCGTTCGTAAAATTACGAAAGTTGCCAATAAATTAGGGGTCAAAACTTTGACAGTCTATGCGTTTTCCACTGAAAATTGGAAACGCCCGAAAAGTGAAGTCGACTTTTTGATGAAGCTTCCCCAGGAATTTCTTGGGACATTTTTACCCGAGCTCATTTCTGAAAATGTAAGAGTTGAAACGATCGGGGACCTGTCACTCATTCCCTCACATACTCAAAATGCCGTTAAACGGGCAATGGAAGACACGAAGGATAATGATGGGATGATTCTGAATTTTGCCCTGAACTATGGAAGCCGTGGGGAGATTGTATCTGCAGTGAATAGCATTATTCAAGATGTTAAGAATGGTATAATAAAGGAAAATGCAACAGAGGAAATTATATCCAGTTACCTGATGACCAAACATTTGTCGGATCCTGATTTACTGATCCGTACAAGTGGTGAAATCCGTTTGAGTAATTTCATGCTTTGGCAGGCGGCTTATACTGAGCTGTGGTTTACAGAGGTGCTATGGCCGGATTTTAGTGAGGGGCATTTATTGCAGGCAGTTGAGGAGTATCAAAAACGTTCACGAAGATTCGGTGGCGTTTAATTTAGAAGGCGAGGAAAATGGAATAATGAAACAACGAATTATTACGGCGGTCGTAGTTGCCGCTATCTTCATTCCACTAGTCATTTTAGGGGGAGTTCCCTTTTTACTGACAGTTTATCTGTTAGGGTCCATTGGTTTGTATGAACTGATGAAAATGAAAAATTTACGCGTTGTATCTTTTGAGGCGTTACTTTCTCATATATTATTGTGGGTACTTTTATTGCCTAATGAACATACCGCTTTTTTAGCAGAAATAAATTACGATAAAGTGCAAGTCTTCTTAATCGGGGTTTTGCTGCTGTTACTTTATACAGTTGTTTCTAAAAACCGTTTTACTTTTGATGACGCAGGCTTTTTAGTGATTTCAATCTTATACTTGGGAATGGGTTTCTACTTCCTATTTGAAACACGTGACTCTTTAGGACTGGGTCTGATTTATATCTTGCTTACCCTATTCACGATCTGGGCAACCGACTCCGGAGCTTACTTCATAGGTAAATCACTTGGTAAAAGGAAGCTATGGCCAGAAATAAGTCCAAACAAGACTGTGGAAGGATTTATCGGCGGGTTATTTTCTGCGATGGTAGTGGGTGTGCTATTTTACATCTTCTCGAGTCTTGACTACACGTTATTACAATTATTATTGATTTCATTAATCATTGGGGTATTCGGCCAATTGGGGGATCTCGTCCAATCGGCGTATAAACGTCATTATGGGGTTAAGGATTCCGGCAAGCTTCTCCCGGGACATGGCGGAATTTTGGACAGGCTTGATAGCTTGATATTCATTTTACCGATTTTGCATTTATTGCATGTTTTATAATATAAAAATAGGCAGTGTTATATGAATTAGGAGATGAGCAATTTGAAAAACATCAGCCTTTTGGGCGCGACAGGTTCGATTGGTCAACAAACAGCGGATGTGGTGAGGTCACATCCTGACCAATTCAAGATAGTGGCTCTTTCTGCTGGAAAGAATATAGAATTGGTCAGGACTTATATACAAGAGTTTGAACCGAAACTAGTTTCGGTCCAGACGGAAGAAGATTATCATGTTTTGAAAAGTGAATTCTTCAGCCGCAAAGATATCGAGTTCATGTATGGCGATGAGGGACTGTCTGCTGTTGCTGTATATGATCAGGCGACAATATTGGTCAATGCCGTCATCGGAAGCGTGGGCCTTTATCCGACGCTTCAAGCGATAAAGGCTAAAAAAGATATTGCTATCGCCAACAAGGAGACTTTGGTAACGGCAGGTCATTTGGTCATAAGTGAAGCTAAAAAAGCGGGGGTTCGTTTGCTGCCGGTTGACAGCGAGCATTCCGCTATTTTTCAGGCATTGCAGGGTGAAAAGGAAAAAAATATAGAACGTCTTGTCATTACTGCTTCAGGTGGCAGTTTTCGCGATCGGACCAGGGAAGAATTGAAGGATGTAACGGTGGAAGAGGCATTGAACCATCCGAACTGGTCAATGGGAGCTAAAATCACGATTGATTCAGCATCAATGATGAATAAGGGTTTGGAAGTGATTGAGGCCCACTGGCTATTTGATCTTCCATACGATAAAATTGATGTATTGCTACATAAGGAGAGTATCATCCATTCCATGGTTGAGTTTCATGACTCCAGCGTGATTGCACAACTGGGAACACCGGATATGCGAGTGCCGATTCAATATGCACTTACTTATCCGGACCGTATTCCGTTGGCAGGACGCAAGCGCCTGAATTTGGCTGAAGCAGGCAAACTGCATTTTAGCGATATGGATTTCACGAGATATCCTTGTTTGCAATTCGCCTATAAAGCGGGTAAAATGGGCGGAACGATGACTACCGTGCTGAATGCCGCCAATGAAGCGGCAGTCGCTGCTTTCTTATCTGGAAAGGTATCCTTCCTTGAAATTGAAACGTTAATTGAAAGAGCGCTGAATCAGCATTCCGTGATGGCCCTTCCGGATTTAGAAACGATTCAGGAAGTGGATAATATGACAAGGCAGTATATAGAATCCTTAGTGAAAGATAGGTGACCGGAACATGCAGACTTTAGAAACGATTATAGCGTTCATCATCATTTTTGGCGCTCTTGTATTTTTCCATGAGCTTGGACACTTAGTGTTTGCAAAGCGTGCCGGAATTTTATGCCGTGAGTTCGCAATCGGTTTCGGCCCAAAAGTATTCACATATAAAAAGAAGGAAACCGTTTATACCATTCGATTGCTTCCGCTGGGCGGGTATGTGCGTATGGCTGGTGAAGATGCAGAAAATATAGAATTGAAGCCCGGCTATCGAGTAGGATTGATGTTTGATAATGAAGAGAATGTTACAAAAATCATTTTGAACAATAAAGATAAATATCCTGATATTCGTCTTGTGGAAGTTGAAGTGATCGACCTTGATCATAAGCTTATCCTTACTGGTTATGAAGAAGGTGAGGAAGATAATCTAAAAACGTTTACCATTCATGAAGAAGCGGTAATCGTTGAAAATGGTGTAGAGAACCAGATTGCTCCATATGACCGGCAATTTGCTTCAAAGTCGCTTGGGCATCGCTTCCTGACGATAGTAGCTGGACCAGCAATGAACTTTGTTTTGGCTTTTGTCATTTTTGTGTTGATCGGCCTGTTTCAAGGGGTCGTGGTGGATGAAGCGAAACTTGGTGAGCTGACTGCAGACGGTTCGGCTGTTAATGCCGGGTTAAAATCTGGTGATGTCATTCAATCCATAGAAGGGACGGAAGTCTCATCTTGGGAAGATGTTCAGGAAAGCATTCAAAAGAACCCTGGGCAAGAGATCGAGTTTGTCGTGGACAGGGACGGGAAAACGTTAGAAGTGCCGGTCATTCCACAAGAAGTGGAGAGGGAAGGTAAGAAAATTGGGATTATCGGAGTTTACCCTCCAGTTGAAAAAGCACCGATTAAAGCTATACAATACGGTTTTACGGAAACATATTTTTGGACAAAACAAATTTTCATCATCCTTGGTGACCTCGTAACAGGTGGATTTACGATTGACAGCCTATCCGGTCCTGTAGGAATATATAAATCAACTGAAGAAGTAGCGAAACAAGGTTTATTCACGTTAATGAAATGGGCAGGGCTGCTGAGCATTAACTTGGGAATCATGAACTTGCTGCCGCTACCGGCATTGGATGGAGGAAGACTGTTATTCTTTGTTGTCGAATTCTTAAGAGGAAAACCGATCGATCGCCAAAAAGAAGGAATGGTTCACTTCATCGGCTTTGCTTTGCTGATGTTATTGATGATAGTCGTTACATGGAATGACATTCAGCGGTTCTTCTTATAAGACATGTTTGGATAAGGTAAAACAGGCCAGCAGATTTTTCTGTTGGCTGTTTTCTTATCTCCAAGAAGGAATAGTCATTTCCTAGTTTTTTAACCGTTTTAGGGAAATAGTTTGTTTTCTAAGGAAATCGTAAGTATAATCGAGAATGAGTATATTAAATTAGCTTTTCTGAATAGCGCAGAAAGACTTTTTTGTATGATATGACCGTATTCATGCTGCAGTATGAATTTTTACCGCAGCCGCAGTTTAATTTAAAGGAAATATTGAAGAGGTGCAGATATGAAACAAAGTATGACGTTAATCCCTACATTGAGAGAAGTGCCTGCAGATGCTGAAATCAAAAGTCATCAGCTTCTATTACGTGCAGGATTTATGAGACAAAACTCCAGCGGGGTTTACAGTTTTATGCCGCTTGGAAAAAAGGTGCTTCAAAAGGTTGAAGCGATCGTCCGGGAAGAGTTGGAGAATGCTGGTGCAGTAGAATTATTGATGCCTGCTTTACAACAAGCTGAATTCTGGCAGGAATCTGGACGCTGGTATACCTATGGTCCAGAGTTGATGCGCCTTAAGGACCGCAATAACCGTGAATTTGCGCTAGGTGCCACACATGAAGAAGTGATAACCAGCTTAGTTCGTGATGAGGTGAAATCATACAAGCGTCTTCCTTTAACGGTTTACCAAATCCAAACCAAATTCCGTGATGAAAAAAGACCGCGTTTCGGATTGTTGCGTGGACGTGAGTTCATCATGAAGGACGCTTATTCTTTCCATGCCAATCAAGAAAGCCTGGATGCTGTTTATAAAAATATATATTCGGCATATTCAAATATATTTAGCCGTTGTGGGTTGGACTTCCGTGCCGTCATTGCTGATTCTGGGGCGATGGGCGGAAAGGATACACACGAATTCATGGTCCTATCCGAAATAGGGGAAGATACCATCGCCTATTCTGATACTTCCGAATATGCAGCGAATATTGAAATGGCACCGGTGAGTGTAAAATATGAAAAAAGTTCCGAAGCACAAATTGCACTTGAAAAAATTCATACACCTGGCCAAAAATCTATTGAAGACGTGACTTCATTCTTAAATACAGATGCAGAGAAACTAATCAAATCGCTATTATTTAAAGTGGATGAAAAGTATGTGCTTGTATTGGTACGAGGGGATCATGAAGTCAATGATATCAAGCTGAAGAATTTCTATAACGCTTCAATCGTTGAATTGGTCGATCCGAATGAAACGAAAGAAGTCTTAGGATGTGCAATTGGATCCCTTGGACCAATCAATGTCACTTCTGAAGTGGAAGTGATAGCCGATGTTGCCGTAGAAGCAATGGTTAATGGAATCTGTGGTGCAAATGAAGAAGACCATCATTATATGAACGTAAATCCCACTCGTGATTTTAACGTGGACAATTTTATAGACCTTCGTTTCATTCAAGAGGGTGACCCATCACCGGACGGGAACGGAAAAATTAAATTTGCCAAAGGAATTGAGGTAGGCCACGTATTCAAGCTGGGAACAAAATATTCCGAAGCTATGAATGCAACATTCCTAGATGAGAATGGACGGTCTCAGCCTATGATAATGGGCTGTTATGGAATTGGTGTTTCACGCACGCTTGCAGCTGTAGCTGAACAATTCAACGATGAAAAAGGATTGGTCTGGCCAGCGAATTTGGCACCATACCAAGTCCATTTGATTCCAATCAATATGAAGGATGAGGCTCAGGCTGTCCTGGCAGAAGATTTGTATAATGATCTAAAGGCACAAGGCATGGATGTTCTTATGGATGATCGTCAAGAACGTGCTGGCGTAAAATTTGCCGACTCTGACCTGATCGGTCTTCCTGTCAGGGTGACGGTCGGTAAAAAGGCATCCGAGGGAATCGTCGAAGTGAAAATCCGTAAAACGGGTGAGGTTCTTGAAATAGAAAGAGCTGAACTTATTCAAAAGCTTCAAGAAATACTTGGGTAATTTTAAAAATTGGGGAATTAGGCATCATTCAATTGGATGATGCCTTTTTTTTTCATGGATTTAGATACTAGTGAAACACTCGTGATATGTTATAATAGCCTCTGATATCATAGTGAAAATGATAATGAATAATATCTTAGAGATAGTAGATAGGGGAGAGAGGAAATGGATCAAAATCCAAATAGCGGTAGAGAGAGATTTCAACTCTTGCTCCAGCAAATGGACTTGACTGAGGATGCCTTTGTGAATTATTTCATAGGTGCCGAAATTGATAAACTCTCAATCGAGAGGGAGTCCAAAAAATGGCATTTTGCCTTTAATATACCTGCATTAATTCCTTGCAGTGTTCATACAAGACTTGCTACTCAACTAGCAAGTACGTTTTCCCATATTGCGAAGGTAACGTTCAACTTAAATGTGGCCAATCCGCAAGTGACGGAACAATTGGTAAAAGAATATTGGAAAAACTGCATTGGCGAGCTTGAAGGAATGTCTCCAGCCCTGTTGTCACTTCTGAAGGAACAAGAGCCCGCAGTGAATGGATATAAACTTATCGTAAGCGCCCGGAATGATACGGAGGCTGGCCAATTGAAACGTAAGTACTCCGGCATCATTTCGAATATCTACCAAACTTTCGGTTTTCCCCCGTTGACTCTGGAAGCGGAAGTGAAGGAAACGGTTTCGAATCCTGATTACCAGAAGTTTTTAGAAGAGAAACAAAAGGAAGACGCGGAAAAGGGACTTGCTGCCTTAGTGGAAATGCAGAAAAAAGAATCGGAAAAAGGCGGCGACGAAGGCGTCTACGAAGGACCGGTTAAAATTGGCTATACGATTAAAGAAGATGCGGATTTCCGCAGAATCGAACAGATTATCGATGAAGAACGCAGGATTGCTGTCGAAGGATTCGTTTTTGATGCAGAAGTCCGTGAGTTACGCAGCGGACGGAGCCTCTTGACATTTAAAGTCACGGATTATACAAGCTCAATATTAGTCAAAATGTTTTCGCGTGATAAAGAGGATGCTGCCATACTTGCCCGAGTGAAAAAAGGGATGTGGGTACGTGCCCAAGGCAGTATCCAAAATGATACATTCGTACGTGACCTGGTAATGATCGCAAATGATATAAATGAAATTTCTAAACAAGGACGGCAGGATAAGGCACCTGAAGGTGAAAAGCGTGTAGAACTGCATATGCATACCCCGATGAGCCAGATGGATGCAGTGACGCCTACTTCTGCTCTTGTTGCCCAGGCTGCCAAGTGGGGGCATAAGGCTGTTGCCATTACGGATCACGCAGGTGCACAATCATTCCCTGAAGCTTATAGTGCCGGGAAAAAGAATGGTATTAAAATCCTTTATGGCGTCGAAGTGAACCTTGTGAATGATGGGGTGCCCATTGTTTATAATGAGGCGCATATTCCTTTGGCAGATGCCACCTACGTTGTGTTTGACGTAGAGACGACTGGTCTGTCAGCTGTTTATGATACGATCATTGAATTTGCTGCAGTGAAAATTCGTGACGGGGACATCATTGATAGATTTGAGTCATTTGCGAATCCGCATCACCCATTATCCAATACGACGATAGACTTGACTGGAATCACTGATGATCTCGTGGAAAATGCTCCAGAAGTCTCGGAAGTACTAGAAAAGTTCAAGAACTGGGCAGGCGATGCGATCCTTGTTGCCCACAACGCAGCCTTCGATATGGGCTTTTTGAATATAGGTTATAAAAACATGGGATATCCTAAAGCTTCCAATCCTGTTCTTGATACATTGGAACTTGGCCGTTTCTTATATCCGGAGTTTAAAAACCACCGGTTAAATACATTATGTAAAAAGTTCGATATTGATTTGACCCAGCATCATAGGGCCATTTATGATGCCGAAGCTACAGGTTACCTTATGCTGAAGATGCTGAAGGATGCAATGGAAAAAGAGATTACCCATCATGATCAGCTTAATGACAATATGGGTAAAGGAAACGCTTATCAGCGTTCCCGGCCATCCCATTGTACGTTGATCGCGCAAACACAGGCTGGCTTAAAAAACCTTTTCAAGTTAATTTCAATATCGCACATCGATTATTTTTATCGTGTTCCCCGGATACCGCGTTCACAACTTAAAAAGTATCGTGAAGGAATTTTGGTCGGATCGGGATGCGATAAAGGGGAAGTTTTTGAAGGGATGATGCAGAAGGGGTTTGAGGAAGTCGTCGAAATCGCAGAATTCTACGATTATCTTGAAATTCATCCGAAGGAAGTATATCAGCATCTGATTGATCTTGAATATGTCCGGGATGATAAATCGTTAGAAACGATCATCTCCAATATCGTCAAGCTTGGTGAAAAATTGGATAAGCCAGTCGTAGCGACGGGAAATGTACATTATTTGGATCCGAATGATAAAATTTACCGGAAAATCCTTGTAAATTCACAAGGTGGAGCAAACCCGCTGAATCGTCATAAGCTTCCTGACGTACATTTTCGGACAACTGATGAAATGCTACGGGAATTTTCCTTCCTTGGTTCAGAGAAAGCCAAAGAGGTCGTGGTAACCAACACCAATAAAATCGCTGATATGATTGATGAAATCAAGCCAATCAAGGATGAGCTATATACACCTAAAATTGAAGGTGCCGAAGAAGAGATGCGTGAGATGAGTTATGGCATGGCAAGGAAGATCTATGGAGAGAACCTGCCGGAAATCGTGGAAGCCCGTCTTGAGAAAGAATTGAAAAGCATCATTGGCCATGGTTTTGCCGTTATTTATTTAATTTCTCATAAACTAGTAAAAAAATCATTGAATGATGGTTATCTCGTTGGCTCAAGGGGATCGGTTGGATCATCTTTCGTTGCCACGATGACTGAAATTACGGAGGTAAATCCTCTTCCGCCACATTATGTATGTCCGGAGTGCAAGAAATCCGAATTCTTCAATGACGGTTCTGTAGGTTCGGGGTTTGACCTCCCAGATAAGGACTGTCCCGAATGTGGCATAGCTTATACAAAAGACGGGCATGATATCCCGTTTGAAACCTTCCTTGGATTTAAAGGAGATAAGGTTCCTGATATCGATTTGAACTTCTCTGGTGAATATCAGCCAAAGGCCCATAACTACACTAAAGTCTTATTCGGTGAAGAATATGTATATCGTGCGGGAACGATTGGTACTGTCGCTGAAAAAACGGCCTATGGATATGTAAAAGGGTATTCCGCTGATAATAACATCCATATGCGCGGAGCTGAGACTGATCGACTTGTTGCCGGTTGTACTGGGGTGAAACGGACGACAGGACAGCATCCAGGCGGAATCATCGTTGTTCCTGATTATATGGATATTTATGATTTCACACCTATTCAATTCCCTGCAGATGACAGGAATTCCGAATGGAAAACAACTCACTTTGATTTCCATTCCATTCACGATAATATTTTGAAACTAGATATCCTTGGACATGATGATCCGACTGTGATCCGGATGCTTCAAGACTTAAGCGGCATCGATCCAAAGACCGTTCCTACAGATGATCCTGAAGTAATGAAAATATTCAGCAGTACCGAATCTTTAGGAGTTACAGAAGAACAGATCATGTGTAAAACGGGTACACTCGGCATTCCCGAATTTGGAACGCGTTTCGTCCGGCAGATGCTTGAAGATACGAAACCTACGACATTTTCTGAGCTTGTTCAGATCTCAGGGCTTTCTCATGGTACCGATGTGTGGCTGAGCAATGCACAGGAACTGATCCACAACCGGATATGCACACTAAGTGAGGTTATAGGCTGTCGTGATGATATTATGGTTTATCTGATTTATCAAGGACTCGATCCATCCCTGGCGTTCAAAATTATGGAATCTGTACGTAAAGGGAAAGGGCTCTCGGAGGAGTTTGAAGAGGAAATGAGGAAAAATGAGGTGCCGGAATGGTACATCGATTCATGTAAGAAGATTAAGTACATGTTCCCGAAAGCCCATGCTGCAGCATACGTCTTAATGGCTGTCCGGATAGCCTATTTTAAAGTGCATCTGCCTTTATTGTATTATGCAGCCTATTTCACAGTGCGTGCCGATGATTTTGAAATCGATGCCATGACACGGGGGCCGCAAGCAATAAAAACCAAAATGGAAGAAATTACCGTAAAGGGATTAGATGCATCCACAAAGGAAAAGAATACATTGACGGTTATTGAACTAGCTTTGGAAATGTGTGAACGCGGGTATGCGTTCGCTAAAGTGGATTTGTACAAATCAAGTGCTGATCAATTCTTAATTGAAGGAAATTCTTTGATACCGCCTTTCAATTCAATACCTGGTCTTGGAACGAATGCCGCCATCAATATCGTCAACGCACGCAAGAATGGTGAATTCCTCTCGAAAGAAGACCTACAACAACGGGGGAAGGTTTCGAAGACCATCCTTGAATACCTGGATAAACAAGGCTGTCTGGAGTCATTGCCTGAACAAAATCAGTTATCATTATTTTAAAGAGGAAACTGTTGTCAAAAAGGAAGAAACAGACATGGTATTTGCATAAATATCTTGATTATGGTATATTTTTATTGGAAATACTAAGAGGAACCAATGGCAAGAGTGGGGAAACCCACTCTTTCGTGTTGTATTGACCATTTAATTTTGAATCCGAAACCAAGCGCATACAACGCACGTATGGAGGAAACAAATGAGTAAAAAGGTAACGGAAGTTGTAGAGGAATTTGCATTACCAATTCTTGAAGAATTGCAGCTTGAATTAGTCGAAGTGGAGTATGTGAAGGAAGGTAAAAGCTGGTTCCTTCGAGTGTACATTGATAAAGAAACAGGCGTAGATATTGAAGATTGCGGAAATGTGAGTGAAAAACTCAGTGAAAAGCTTGATGAGGTTGATCCGATTCCACAAAA
The DNA here is from genome assembly GCF_042787975.1 of Peribacillus sp. YIM B13482. Lineage (NCBI taxonomy): Bacteria > Bacillati > Bacillota > Bacilli > Caryophanales > Bacillaceae > Peribacillus > Peribacillus sp. YIM B13482. The sequence goes on along the minus strand of NZ_JBHZPF010000020.1, from coordinate 57,671 downwards.
TTATTTTCTCGAAGTTTCATCTCCCGGAGCTGAAAGGCCTCTGAAAAAAGAGAAGGATTTCCTTAAAGCTATCGGTAAAAATGTTTACATAAAAACATACGAGCCCATTTTAGATGAAAAAGAATTCGAAGGAATCTTAACCAGTTTCGATGGTAAAGAAGTGACACTCGAAGTCAGAATCAAGACAAGAAAGAAAACCATCGTCATACCATTTGAAAAGGTGGCCAAAGCAAGATTGGCGATTACCTTCTCTTAAGTCAAGCAAATCATTAATTTAAATATCCGTAAGGGGGATCACCATGGGCAATGAGTTATTGGATGCTCTCTATATTTTAGAAAACGAAAAAGGAATTTCCAGGGAAGTTTTGATCGACGCGATTGAGGCTGCTCTTATATCGGCATATCGCCGTAACTTTAACCAAGCACAAAATGTACGTATCGACTTGAATCTTGGTAAAGGAACTATGCGTGTATTTGCCAGAAAAGACGTTGTTGACGAAGTATTCGATTCACGTCTGGAAATTTCTGTTGAAGAAGCAAGAGCAATTGACCCCAACTACCAGTTAGAGGATATTGTCGAAATGGAAGTAACACCAAAGGATTTCGGCCGTATTGCTGCACAAACTGCTAAACAAGTCGTTACTCAAAGAGTGCGTGAAGCAGAACGAGGCATCATTTATGCCGAATTCATTGATCGGGAAGAGGATATCATGACTGGCATCGTTCAACGCCAAGATTCACGATTCATCTATGTGAGCCTAGGTAAAATCGAAGCTTTGCTCCCGGTGAATGAGCAAATGCCGAATGAACAGTATAAACCTCATGATCGCATTAAAGTTTTCATCACTAAAGTTGAAAAAACTTCTAAGGGCCCGCAAATTTTTGTATCCCGTTCACATCCTGGCCTTTTAAAACGTTTATTCGAAATCGAAGTGCCTGAAATTTTTGATGGAACAGTAGAAATTAAGTCAGTTGCCCGCGAAGCAGGCGACCGTTCAAAAATCTCCGTGCACTCAGATAACGAAGAAGTCGATCCTGTCGGTTCATGTGTAGGCCAAAAAGGACAACGTGTTCAGGCCATCGTCAATGAGTTGAAGGGTGAAAAAATCGATATCGTTAAATGGTCGGAGAATCCGGTCATTTTCGTTGCGAATGCTTTAAGCCCTTCAAAAGTACTTGAAGTTATCGTAAAAGAAGAGGAAAAGGCGACGACTGTGATCGTTCCGGATTATCAACTTTCCCTGGCAATTGGTAAGCGCGGACAAAATGCCCGTTTAGCTGCCAAACTTACAGGCTGGAAAATTGATATCAAGAGTGAAACGGAAGCCCGCGAAGCTGGAATTTATCCAGTGGAAGAACAGGAATTCCTTTTGAGCAGAGATAGTTATGTTAATGAAGAGGAAACAGATTTCGAAGAGGATAACGAGTAATTCAGAGGTGAAAAAAGATGAATAGCCGAAAAAAAATCCCGATGCGTAAATGTGTGGCTACAGGTGAAATGAAGCCGAAGAAAGAACTCATTCGCATCGTTCGATCTAAAGAAGGGGAAGTCAGCCTTGATCCGACCGGAAAGAAATCGGGAAGGGGAGCTTATTTGACTCTTGATCGGGATGTTATCGAGCTGGCCAAAAAGAAAAACGTGCTGGCTAATCACCTTAGTACCCAAATCGATTCTTCCCTTTATGAACAATTGCTTGAATTAGTGAATAAGGAGAAAAACTAACACCATGACCCAACAACAACAATGGATGTCTCTATTAGGTTTGGCCAATCGGGCACGCAAGCTAATTTCGGGTGAAGAATTAGTGGTTAAAGAGATTAGAAGCGGTAATGCCAAAGTTGTTATTTTATCCGCGGACGCTTCAAAAAACACTGAAAAAAAAATATCTGATAAGTGCGCATTTTATCAGGTTCCTTTAAAAAGAGTCGAAAGCAGGTCTATGCTCGGCCATGCGATAGGTAAGGATGCTAGAGTTGCCGTCGCAGTTCTGGATGAAGGTTTTGCACAAAAACTCCGAACGCTGCTCGATTAAATTTTACGGGGGTGAACGTATGACAAAATTGCGTGTATATGAATATGCAAAACAAAAGAACGTTTCAAGCAAGGATGTAATAAATAAACTTAAAGAAATGAATATAGAGGTAACAAACCATATGACAGCATTAGACGATTCAACTGTAAATAAATTAAACGATTCAATTAAACCTAAAAACGAAGATAAAAGCCAAGCTGCTGAACCAAAGGCAAACGCTACGGTTGCGAAGTACGAAGCTGAAGCGGATGAAAAGAGCACAGTTAATAAAGAAAAACTGAAGAAGAAACCACCAGTTAAACCTGTAGGTACGAAAAAACCAACGGGGCAGTTTAACAGGGGTCGCAATAATAAGAATAAAAATAATAAACAAAGACAACAAGCCCCACAGGCTCCCGTTACAAAGCGTAAGGAAAGAGAACTTCCAGAGAAAATTACGTTTTATGAGTCTTTGACCGTTATGGAACTTGGTAAAAAACTTCATCGTGAACCTTCTGAAATCATTAAAAAGCTCTTTATGCTTGGTGTTATGGCTACAATCAACCAAACTTTGGATAAAGATGCAATTGAATTGATTTGTACAGAATACGGTGTAGTGGCCGAAGAAGAGATTCGTGTTGACCTGACCGACCTTGAGTCACTAGTCACTGAAGACGCTTCTGAAGATTTGATTGAACGTCCGGCTGTCGTAACGATCATGGGGCACGTTGACCATGGTAAAACGACATTGCTTGATTCTATACGCCATACAAAAGTTACAGAAGGCGAAGCAGGCGGAATAACTCAGCATATCGGTGCTTATCAAGTTAAAGTAAACGATAAGAAAATAACATTCCTAGATACACCAGGCCATGCTGCTTTTACAACAATGCGTGCCCGCGGTGCACAAGTTACTGATATCACGATCCTGGTTGTTGCGGCGGATGATGGTGTTATGCCTCAAACGATTGAAGCGATTAACCATGCTAAAGCGGCAGAAGTACCAATAATCGTCGCTGTCAATAAAATGGATAAAGAAGCTGCCAATCCGGACCGTGTCATGCAAGAATTGACTGAACATGGTTTAGTTTCTGAAGCTTGGGGCGGAGACACAATTTTCGTACCAATTTCAGCTAAAAACGGTGAGGGTATCGATAGCTTGCTTGAAATGATTCTTCTTGTCAGTGAAGTGGAGGAGTATAAAGCGAATCCATCTCGTAAAGCAAATGGAACGGTTATCGAAGCGCGTTTGGATAAAGGGCGCGGATCGGTTGCTACTTTGCTTGTTCAAAACGGTACGTTGAAAGTCGGAGATCCGATTGTTATCGGTAATACATTCGGCCGTGTCCGTGCTATGCTTAACGATCTTGGACGCCGTGTTAAGGATGCAGGTCCTTCAACACCGGTTGAAATCACTGGATTGAACGAAGTACCACAAGCCGGTGATCGTTTCATCGTCTTTGAAGATGAGAAAACGGCCCGTCAAGTTGGGGAAGTGCGTGCACAGAGACAACTTGCTTCACAACGTAATGAAAAATCCCGTGTAACGCTTGATACATTGTTCGAGCAAATGAAAGAAGGGGAAATTAAAGAATTGAACATCATTCTAAAAGCGGATGTTCAAGGTTCTGCGGAAGCAGTAGCCGCTTCCCTGAATAAAATAGAAGTGGAAGGCGCTAAAGTGAAAATCATTCACACTGGCGTCGGTGCAATTACAGAGTCTGACATCATCCTTGCTACAGCTTCCAATGCAATCGTCATCGGATTTAACGTCCGTCCTGACGTGAATGCAAAGCGTGCAGCTGAATCAGAAAATGTTGATGTCCGCCTTCACCGCATCATCTATAAAGCGATCGAAGAGATCGAGTCGGCTATGAAAGGGATGCTTGACCCTGAATTCGAAGAAAAAATTATCGGTCAGGCTGAAGTTCGTACTACTTTCAAAGTATCTAAAGTAGGTACGATTGCCGGTTCATATGTCACAGAAGGAAAAATTACACGTGATAGCGGTATTCGCTTAATTCGTGAAGGTGTCGTCATTTACGAAGGTGAAATTGATGCATTGAAACGTTTTAAAGATGATGTAAAAGAAGTGGCAACAAACTATGAGTGCGGTATTACTATTAAAAATTACAACGACCTTAAAGAAGGCGATGTAATCGAAGCGTATGTAATGGAAGAGATTGAACGTAAATGATCGTTGGCTCTGTCCAATGTGAATGCATCATTCATGACACCCATTCTTTGAAAGAAAAACGGGCCGTGCTTCAGCGTGTCATGACACGGCTTAAACAGAAGTTCAATATTTCTGTAGCCGAGACCGATTTTCAGGATTTATGGCAGCGGACAAAGATTACTATCGTAACCGTAACATCCTCAAGGAAGGCTACAGAGCGGGAACTTCAAAATGCCCTTAAATTTCTAGATTCTTTTCCGGAACTAGAGCGAACAATAACAGATATAGACTGGCTTTAGGCTATCGAGGTGATATTATGAGCCTTCGTTCAAATCGTGTTGGCGAACAAATGAAAAAAGAGCTGAGTGAAATTATCGGCCGAAAAATTAAAGATCCAAGAATCGGATTTGTAACTGTGACGGATGTTGAGGTTACAGGCGATTTACAGCAGGCAACAATTTATATTTCCGTTTTGGGTGACCAGGAACAACGGGAGAAAACCCTGCAAGGCCTAGCAAAGGCAAAAGGATTCATGCGTTCAGAAATTGGGCAAAGAATCCGCCTGCGCAAGACCCCAGAGCTGTTTTTTGAATTTGATGAATCAGTTGATTATGGTAATCGTATCGAGTCGTTGATTTCCCAAATCAATTCAGAGGACAAACCGGCTGAAAAAGACGAAGAATAAGCAAGCAGTAAAAGGAGGCCGACTCAAAAAGTGCTTTGCACTTCTTGAAGTCGGTCTCTTTTTTTTGAAAATGAAATATTTAAAAATCAAAAAACACCTTTCGGAATTGAAATTTATTTTGCTTCATGATAACCGTTTAGGGTGTTTTATAAATGATGAGGTGAAAGCGTGAACGGTATTCTTCCATTATGGAAACCCAAGGGATTGACATCCCATGATTGTGTTTTTAAATTAAGAAAGATTTTAAAGACGAAAAAGGTTGGGCATACAGGTACTTTAGATCCCGATGTAACAGGGGTTTTACCTATTTGTATTGGCAGGGCAACTAAAATTGCTGAATATTTGACAGAAGCCGGCAAAGCGTATGAAGGGGAAGTGACCCTTGGTTTTTCAACGACAACTGAAGACGCAAGCGGTGAAAAAGTGGAAGAGAAAAAGGTTGAACAAGTGATTCCTCGTGAACGGATTCTAGAGATGCTCGAATCATTGACTGGGAAAATTGAACAGACTCCGCCAATGTTTTCTGCTGTTAAGGTAAACGGGAAGAAGTTATATGAATATGCTCGTGCAGGAGTAGAAGTGGAGAGGCCGACAAGGGAGGTCTCCATCTATGAAATTACCCTTCTCGATGATCGTTCTGAATTCAAAGGGGAAACCATTTCTTTCCGTTTTCGCGTCAAGTGCAGCAAAGGTACGTATATTCGGACACTTGCAGTCATGATGGGTGAAGAATTGGGGTTTCCTGCCCATATGTCAGATTTAACCCGTATTGAATCAGCAGGTTTTAAGCAAGAGGATTGTTTTACATTTGCTGAGGTGGAAGCATTCATGGAAACCGAACGAACTGATGGTTTTCTGTTGCCCTTGGAGCGGGGATTATTTCATTTGCCCAAATTTCAGATTAGTGATAAAGTAGCAAAGAAAGTACTTAACGGTGCGGTATTGGAACAAACAGAGGATGTCATTGTTGAAAAAGGTAAGCCTTTTGTGATGGTCGACCCATCCGGTAAGGCGATTGCCATTTATCAAATACATCCGACAAAAGTGGGGTTAATTAAACCTGTAAAAGTATTGGCACAAGAATTATAGACCGTTTTACCGTCGGAAAGAGGAGATTGAAAGGTGAAAGTGATCGCAATAGAGCATCCTCATCAATTTAAATCGGATGATTTTCCTGAGCTTGTAATGGCGCTTGGATTTTTTGATGGTATACATAAAGGTCATCAGATTGTTATTCAAACCGCCAAGCAAAAAGCCGATGAAATGAATCTTAAGTCAGCAGTCATGACATTTGACCCGCATCCTTCAGCAGTACTGGGGAGGAAAACGGAAAATATCCGCTATATTACTCCACTTGAAGATAAGGTGGATATCATAGAGTCGATGGAGATAGATTATTTATTCATAGTCCATTTCAGCAAGGAATTTGCTTCGGTACTGCCGGAACGGTTCGTTGACGAATACATTGCCGGGCTGAATGTCCGTCACGTCGTAGCAGGCTTTGATTATTCATACGGTCGCTATGGTCAAGGGTCAATGAAAGATTTGCCTGTTTACGCCCAAGGAAGGTTTTCGCAGACTGTCGTTGAAAAACAGACACTTGAAGATGAAAAGGTTAGTTCGACGAGAATCAGGGAAACTCTCGGTAATGGCAACTTTTCCGACTTTTATCATTTGGCTGGCCGGCGCTTTTTAACGAAAGGGCATGTAATCCACGGTGAAAAACGGGGCAGGAAGTTGGGATTCCCCACCGCTAATATTGAAGTAAGCGACGATTATATCTTCCCTGCTGCAGGCGTATATGCCGTCAGGATCAAAATAAGCGGTAAATGGTATTGCGGAGTTTGCAATGTCGGTTACAAACCTACGTTCCACGAAGAAAAGCCTAAATACCCTACTGTGGAGGTCCATGCCTTGGAGTTCTCAGGAGATATTTATGGCGATCAGGTTTCGGTTGAATGGCATACAAGGCTTCGGAGTGAGCAGAAATTTTCCGGACTTGAAGCATTGGTCGCTCAGATTGAAACGGATAAGCAAAATGCAATAGCCTATTTTTCAAAACTGAAAGCATAAAAAGGGCAGTAATAGACAAGACTTGCAATTTTAATGAAAAACATGTATTCTATTGTATGTATGAAAATAACCATTGCTTGGCTAGTCGAGACTCCGACGCTGGCTCGGTAATAGGTGATTTTACAGAATTTTAGGAGGAATAATAACATGGCAATTACACAAGTACGCAAAAACGAACTGATCGCTGAGTTCAGAACTCACGATACTGACACTGGGTCTCCAGAAGTTCAAATCGCAGTTTTAACAGAAGAAATCAACAACTTGAACGGTCACTTACGCACACATAAAAAGGACCACCATTCACGTCGCGGTCTTCTTAAAATGGTAGGTAAACGTCGTAATCTTTTAACTTACCTACGTAACACAGACGTTACTCGTTACCGTACACTAATTAACAAATTAGGTCTACGTAGATAATTTTTTTCAGGAAGGCGGGAAATTTCCCGCTTTTTTGATGTTAATCAAATGATTTGGACGTGTTCTACTTAAAGGCTGAGCCTTCGTCCTTGGGACTCGGCAGGAGCCGGGTCCTTTTCCATTTATAAATGATCAGGATATACATAATCAAATGAATGAAATTTTTATTCATTTTACTGTTAATGCTTGTTTTTTTCGTGCATAATAGGAATAGTTTGGTTTTAACTCGAGTTCAGTTACTTTCACATATAAATGATTTAATCCAATACAGGTTTAGGTAAACTAAGCCTTTAAGTGAAGATTCAGAGAGGGGTTTAATAAATGGGACAGGAAAAACATACGTATTCATTTGACTGGGCCGGCCGTAATGTAACGGTAGAGATAGGGCAATTGGCCAAACAAGCGAACGGAGCAGTTTTAGTCCGTTATGGAGAAACTGCTGTATTAAGTACAGCAACAGCTTCGAAAGAGCCTAGAAATGTCGACTTCTTCCCTTTGACAGTCAACTACGAAGAAAGACTTTATGCAGTCGGCAAAATTCCAGGTGGCTTCATCAAACGTGAAGGCCGACCAAGTGAAAGGGCAATTCTTGCAAGCCGTTTAATTGATCGTCCAATCCGCCCGCTATTTGCTGACGGCTTCAGGAACGATGTTCAGATCATCAGCATGGTCATGAGTGTTGATCAAGATTGCTCTTCTGAAATGGCAGCGATGCTTGGATCATCCCTTGCACTTTCAGTTTCCGATATTCCATTCGAAGGGCCAATTGCTGGAGTTGTAGTAGGAAGAATCAATAATGAATTCATGATTAACCCTACTGTTGACCAACTTGCAAAAAGTGATATCAATTTGACGGTTGCCGGTACTAAAGATGCTATCAACATGGTTGAAGCCGGAGCTAATGAAGTACCAGAGGAAACCATGCTTGAAGCAATCATGTTTGGACATGATGAAATCAAGAAAATCATTGCATTCCAAGAGAAAATCGTTGCTGAAATCGGCAAGGAAAAAATGCAGATCGCTTTATATCAGGTGGATGCAGAGCTGGAAGCAGAAGTGAAAGGCCTATGTGAAGCCGACTTGAACAAAGCTGTACAAGTTCAGGAAAAACATGCTCGTGAAGACGCGATTAAAGAAGTGAAAGATCGTGTATTGGCTCATTATGAAGAAGAGACTGATGAAGCTAAATTAAAACAAATCAAAGAAATCTTGAATAAATTGGTCAAATCTGAAGTACGCCGTTTAATTACGGAAGAAAAAGTGCGTCCGGATGGCCGTAATCCTGACGAAATCAGACCATTATCATCAGAAGTTACCATCCTGCCCCGTACACATGGTTCTGGATTGTTCACACGCGGACAAACCCAAGCACTATCCATCTGTACTTTAGGTGCACTTGGTGATGTGCAGATTCTGGATGGGCTTGGAACCGAAGAGTCAAAACGTTTCATGCACCACTATAACTTCCCACATTTCAGTGTTGGTGAAACTGGTCCTATCCGTGGAGCAGGTCGCCGTGAAATTGGTCATGGTGCACTTGGTGAAAGAGCATTGGAACCTGTCATTCCAAACGATAAAGACTTCCCTTATACAATCAGACTTGTTTCAGAAGTGCTTGAATCAAACGGTTCAACTTCACAAGCAAGTATCTGTGCAAGCACTTTGGCAATGATGGATGCTGGTGTTCCATTGAAGGCTCCAGTTGCCGGTATTGCAATGGGCCTTGTCAAAACTGGTGAGCACTATACAATCTTAACCGATATTCAAGGTATGGAAGATCATCTTGGAGATATGGACTTTAAAGTCGCAGGTACCTCAAAAGGTGTTACTGCCCTACAAATGGACATTAAGATTGAAGGTCTATCAAGAGAGATCCTTGAAGAAGCTTTACTTCAAGCCAAACACGGCCGGATGCATATTTTGGAGTCAATGATGTCAACAATCAATCAACCGCGTGAGCAGTTATCCAAATATGCTCCTAAAATCGTTACAATGTCTATAAATCCGGATAAAATCCGTGATGTCATTGGACCGAGCGGAAAACATATCAATAAAATCATTGAAGAAACTGGCGTGAAAATCGACATCGAGCAAGATGGAACGGTATTCATATCTTCTACAGATGAACCAATGATTCAAAAAGCGAAGAAAATCATTGAGGATATCGTACGTGAAGTCGTAGTCGGCGAACTATACTTAGGTAAAGTGAAACGTATTGAAAAGTTCGGTGCTTTCGTTGAAATCTTCAATGGTAAAGACGGTTTGGTGCATATTTCCGAACTGGCTGAAGAAAGAGTCGGAAAAGTGGAAGATGTCGTTTCACTTGGCGATGAGTTATTGGTTAAAGTTACTGAGATTGATAAGCAAGGAAGGGTAAACCTTTCCCGTAAAGCGGTCCTGAAAGAGCAAAAAGAGGCAGCTAACCCTTCTCAATCGTAATAGAAATGAAATTCCGGCATGCGATTCCTTGTGAATCTGCATGCTTTTTTTTGTAAAAAGCATTGGGATAATACATAGCATGAATGGCATTAATAGTATGTCATGTTCTACCTTGTCCGTTTTCTTCATACATTTTGGTATGAAGGGGGCGTAAAAAATGAATAATAAATGGAAGCAGATAGTTGCGATAAGTGCCATTGCAGGTATATCATGGTTATTAGTGCAAAATCCATATACACAAATTTATTTGACCCAATTAACAGATCATTCAGTTGCTTCAATGAAGCAAGAAGATGAGCTTCTTTTACAAATAAAAGAATCAACAAAAAAATATGAGATTGCACCAGAGGATGCACGAATAGATTCGGTATGGAAAACCATTCCTGCATATAATGGCCTGAAGGTAAATATTGATGATTCGTATAAAGCCATGAAGAAGGAGGGTGTGTTCGATAAGGATAAGCTGGTATTTCAGCAGGTCCCTGCAAAGATACACTTAGAGGATCTGGATCCGGCTCCGATTTACCGGGCCCATCCCAAAAAGCCGGTGGTTTCATTTTTAATCAATGTGGCCTGGGGGAATGAATACTTACAAGATATGTTGGCTGTGCTGAAAGAGAATAATGTCAAGGCCACTTTTTTCCTTGAAGGTAATTGGACCAAGAAAAATCCAGATTTGGCCAAGATGATTAAGGGTGGCGGGCATGAAATAGGAAATCATTCTTATTCACATCCCGATATGAAAAACATATCCGCACAAGCTACACGTGAGGAAATTCGAAAAACGAACGAAGTCATTGAAGCGGTGACAGGTTCGAAGATGAAATGGTTCGCGCCACCAAGTGGCAGCTACCGGGATGAAACGGTGAAAATCGCGGATTCTTTCGGTCTGGAAACGGTCATGTGGAGTGTGGATACGATCGACTGGCAAAAACCAAGCCCTGAAGTCCTACAACAACGAGTGCTTTCTAAGGTACACCCAGGAGCATTTATTTTAATGCATCCGACGGAATCTACTGCAAAATCATTGGAAACGTTAATAATTGAAATAAAAAAGAAAGACCTGGATGTTGTTACCGTTTCGGAAGCTGTAGATGAAGAGCGATCGAATCCATAATGTTTTGGTTACGATAGCAGCATAGAATGATTGGGAGGAATGTTAGTTGATTAAGAAATACACGTGTCAAAATGGAGTTAGAATTGTATTGGAAAATATTCCAACAGTACGCTCAGCAGCAATTGGAGTATGGATCAAAACAGGTTCACGAAATGAAACACCTGAATTGAATGGGGTTTCACATTTCCTGGAGCATATGTTCTTTAAAGGGACAACTACGAGGAATGCGCGCGAAATTGCCGAGTCGTTCGATAGTATTGGCGGACAGGTTAATGCATTCACTTCAAAAGAGTATACATGCTATTATGCTAAAGTAATGGATAACCATGCAAGCTATGCGCTTGAAATACTTGCCGATATGTTCTTCAATTCAACATTTGATGGGGAAGAATTGAAAAAAGAAAAAAATGTAGTCTACGAAGAAATTAAAATGTACGAAGACACACCGGATGACATTGTCCATGACCTCTTAAGCAAGGCGGTTTATGAAAATCATCCTCTGGGCTATCCAATACTAGGGACAGAAAATACCCTTGAAACATTCAATAGTGATACATTGAAAAAATACGTCCATGATATGTATACACCTGATAAAGTAGTGGTTTCAATTGCTGGTAATGTGGATGAAAAATTGATTCAAGAGGTCGAAAGCTACTTTGGGTCGTATCAAGGTGGGGAAGATCGTCTTGAGTTGGTGAAACCTTCCTTTCAACAAAATAGGATCACCCGTAAAAAAGAAACGGAACAAGCCCATTTATGCCTTGGTTACAAAGGATTGGAAATCGGCAATGATAAAACATACAGCTTAATTACCTTGAATAATATTCTTGGAGGAAGCATGAGTAGCCGCCTATTCCAGGACGTCAGGGAACAACGCGGCCTTGCCTATTCCGTGTACTCCTATCATTCCAGCTATCAAGATAGCGGTTTGGTGACAGTTTATGGGGGGACAGGCACAAATCAACTTGACAGCCTATATGAAACCATTCAGGAAACACTGGATACATTAAAGAGGGATGGCATTACAGAAAAGGAATTACGAAATAGTAAAGAACAGCTTAAAGGAAGCTTGATGCTCAGCCTTGAAAGCACGAATAGCCGGATGAGCCGAAACGGAAAAAATGAACTTATGTTGGGTGAGCACCGTTCCCTTGATGATATTATCATCAAAATTGACGAGGTGACAGAGGATACCGTCAATGAACTGGCAAACCAGATCTTTACGGAACATTCCTTGTCATTAGTGAGCCCGTTGGAAAACTGGGACAAATAAAAACGAACAAGCCTGCGCCTTCCCTTTTATTAATGGGAGGTCAGGCTTTTTTTATAATGGAAGGGCCGGGCCGGTGTTATGGACAATATTTGGATAAATGCCTTCTAAGTTTCCCTTTTTCGGATATAGATTGAATAGAAGGTGAAAAAGGGGGAGCTATAATTGAGATTGAGCGAACTGAGCGGTAAGGAAATAGTCGATGTGAATAGGGCGGAAAGATTGGGAATCCTTGGTCAGACGGATTTGGAAATAGATGAAACTGGACAAATTACCACGTTGATCATCCCTTCTGTCAAATGGTTCGGCCTTTTAAGGAATGGCAGTGAAATAAGAGTGCCATGGGAACATATAAAAAAAATCGGATCAGATATGGTCATCATTGATTTTCAGGAAGGACTTTCACTTAAAGATGGAGAGCAAATGGACGGGTGAAGACCTCACACACCATTCTCCTTGGAATGTCTGGATATGGTCTCTCGAAAACGCCTTAGCTGGCAATGGCTAAGGCGTTTTTTCTTTTCTTATCACCGTTTTTTAAGTGAAAACATAAGATGGCAGGGTAACTAGAGAATGTAGCAAAAACCGAGTTGCTTCTTGAGGGAAGTTTATCATGAGGCGGGGAATGTTTAGGATCTTTTATATAAAGAAGGTGACGGTTTTAATGCTCACAGGCATGCAAATCGCTGTAATTGGTGGAGATGCGCGTCAGCTTGAAGTTGTCCGTAAACTGACGGAGCTTGATGCGAAGCTATTATTGGTAGGGTTTGAACAGCTCGACCATGCTTTTACCGGTGCGGTTAAGGAAAAAATGAAAGATATAAATTTCAAGGAAATTGATTCAGTTATTTTACCTGTCCGGGGCACGGATTCAGATGGAAAAGTGGAAACGATCTTTTCCAGTGAAGAGGTTGTTTTGACTGAAGAAATGATAAAAAAGACCCCGGCACATTGCATTTTTTATGCAGGAATCAGTAACGATTACCTCAATGGGATATTTAAGAAAGCGGATCGCAAACTGGTGCTATTGTTCGAACGTGATGATGTGGCTATTTATAATTCCATTCCCACTGTAGAGGGTGCGATCATGATGGCCATTCAACATACGGATTTTACTATCCATGGATCGAATGTAGCTGTTCTTGGGCTGGGAAGGGTCGGTATGAGTGTAGCCCGGTCATTCCAGGCCCTTGGAGCAAAAGTGAAGGTGGGGGCAAGAAAAAGCGAAGATATTGCGAGGATCAGTGAAATGGCACTAACCCCTTTTCATTTAAATGATCTTGCTGAAGAAATGAAAAATGTTGATATATGTATCAATACGATTCCTTTTCCGATAATTACCGCAAGAGTTATATCCAATATGCCCGTTCATACATTAATCATCGACCTTGCTTCAAAACCAGGGGGGACGGATTTTCGCTACGCTGAAAAAAGGGGAATTAAAGCGCTGTTGGCACCGAGCCTACCGGGTATAGTTGCCCCGAAAACGGCTGGTCAGATATTAGCAAATGCACTGGGACTATTGATTCAAGGCGAGTTTATGAAAAGGAAGGGGAAAAAACTATGAGTCTCCAAGGGAAACGGATCGGTTTCGGATTAACAGGATCACATTGCACATATGATGAAGTATTTCCTGAAATAGAAAAACTAGTAAATGAAGGGGCGGAAGTCATTCCAATCGTAACATCGACTGTACAGAACACGGAAACCCGTTTTGGAAAGGGCGAGGACTGGATCGAAAGGATTGAAACATTGACGGGGAATCATGTCGTTGATACAATCGTCAAAGCAGAGCCATTAGGGCCTAGATTGCCACTTGATTGCATGGTAATCGCTCCTTTAACAGGTAACTCAATGAGTAAAATGGCAAATGCTCTTACCGATTCGCCTGTACTTATGGCTGCAAAAGCGACGATGAGAAATCACCGTCCAGTTGTGGTCGCTATATCAACGAATGATGCACTTGGGTTAAATGGTGTCAATCTAATGAGGCTGATGGCAGCAAAAGATATTTATTTTGTTCCATATGGCCAGGATAATCCAATAGGAAAGCCAAGTTCCATGGTTGCAAGGATGAGTATGATAAGGGATACGATCGTTGCGGCACTGGAAAGGGAACAGGTTCAACCGGTCATCGTCGAAAGGTTCAAGGATGATATAGACTAAAACAAGTTTTCAGGCACGCTCCCGCTTTCACATATATGCATAATTTTGTAGTGTAAAGTTATAAAAAACCACTCCACTACCAGAATATTTTGTTAAAGTCCGACCCTTTGGAATGTTAATGTGATAAAATAAATGATATTCTGAACAAGAAGAGTAAATCCAACTATAAACTAATTTTAAGAGATAGAAAAGGAGTATGTATAAATGACTGAGACACAGGGATTGCGTATTGCAGTTGTGGGAGCAACTGGAGCAGTAGGACAACAAATGATTTCAACACTCGAACAAAGGGACTTACCGATTAAGAAAATCATCTTTTTATCATCGGCTCGTTCCGCTGGAATCAAACTTAAGTTTAAGGGCGAAGAAATCGAAGTGCAGGAAGCAAAACCTGAAAGCTTTGAAGGCATCGATATCGCATTATTCAGTGCTGGAGGAAGCGTGTCTAAGGAATTGGCTCCAGAAGCAGTGAAACGCGGAGCAATAGTAGTGGATAACACCAGCGCGTTCCGCATGGATGAAAATGTGCCGCTAGTCGTGCCTGAAGTAAACGCTGAAGACTTGAAACTGCATAATGGGATCATTGCGAACCCGAATTGTTCAACTATCCAAATGGTTGTGGCATTAGAACCTATCCGCCAGACATACGGATTATCAAAAGTTGTCGTCTCTACCTATCAGGCTGTTTCGGGTGCAGGGGCTGCAGCGATAAATGAATTAAAAGAACAAGCTCGCAACTTGCTTGATGAAAAAGAAATAGATCCGAAAATTTTACCGGTGAAGGGGGACGAAAAGCATTATCAAATCGCTTTTAACGTCATTCCCCAAATCGATAAATTCCAAGAAAATGGGTACACATTCGAAGAGATGAAAATGATCAATGAAACAAAGAAAATCATGCATATGCATGACCTTCCAGTAGCTGCAACATGCGTAAGGCTTCCTGTTGTAACAGGTCATTCAGAATCTGTTTACATTGAAGTTGAAAAAGAAGGCGTAACGGCTTCTCAAATCAAAGATTTAATGAGGATGGCGCCTGGAATAGTGTTAGAAGATGAACCGGAACAACAAATTTACCCAACGCCTGCTTCATCCGTTGGCAAGAATGATGTATTCGTCGGTCGGATCCGCAAAGATTTGGATGAAGATAAAGGCTTCCATTTATGGGTGGTTTCCGATAATCTATTAAAAGGAGCAGCTTGGAATTCTGTTCAAATTGCTGAAAGCCTTTTGAAATTAGGTTTAGTTACAGTTAAGGATTAATTTATTCTTAACGAACTTGAAAATTAATTTCCTATAGGATAGAGAGTTTTTGTCAGCTTCCCTAATCGGGAAGCTGGCTTATATTTGGGGTGCATATTATGAAAATTATCGTCCAGAAATACGGTGGGACATCCGTTCGTGATGAGAAAAGCCGTTCATTTGCAAAAGGGCATATTGAAAATGCGATCAAAGAAGGGTATAAAGTGGTGGTTGTGGTTTCAGCAATGGGAAGAAAAGGCGATCCCTATGCAACGGATACCTTACTTTCTTTAGTAAATGGAGCAAAAGCCAGCCTTTCAAAACGAGAACAGGATTTACTTATGTCAGTAGGGGAAACGATATCTTCTGTCGTGTTTACGAACATGCTGTTGGAACACGGTATTGAAGCCGTCGCCTATACTGGAGCTCAAGCGGGGTTCTTGACGAATTCCGACTATTCAAGTGCGAAAATAATCGAAATGAAATGTGACCGTCTCATGAAAGAACTGGAAGTGAAGGATGTTGTCGTTGTAGCAGGATTCCAGGGAGCAGCTAAAAATGGGGATATCACCACCATTGGTCGTGGTGGAAGTGACACTTCAGCTGCTGCATTAGGTGCTGCTTTGCAAGCTGAGCGGGTCGATATTTATACGGATGTGGAAGGAATCATGACGGCAGATCCACGTATTGCCGATCAAGCTCGTCCATTATCAATCGTTTCATATACGGAAGTTTGCAATATGGCATATCAAGGGGCTAAAGTGATTCATCCGCGCGCTGTTGAAATTGCCATGCAGGCCAAAGTCCCGATTCGGATAAGGTCAACATACAGCGAAGGTTTGGGAACACTTGTTACAAGTGTGAACAAGGAAAGCCAGGGTAGTGACATACGTGAAAGGCTTGTAACCGGGATTGCCCATGTTCCAAAAATCACTCAAATCAAGGTGCGTGCAAAAAAAGATCAATACAATCTACAGGCAGAAGTTTTTAAAGCAATGGCCAATGCCTCCATTTCAGTGGATTTTATAAATATTTATCCAAGTGGCGTGGTTTATACAGTTTCGGAAGAGATGACAGAACTGGCCCTCTCGATTTTGGCCGAGCTTGATCATGAACCGGTCATCGAACGAAATTGTGCCAAAGTTTCCGTAGTCGGTGCAGGCATCAACGGAGTGCCAGGCGTTGCAGCGAAGATTGTCACTGCGCTTTCCGAGAAGGAAATTGCCATACTTCAGTCTGCAGACAGCCATACGACTATTTGGGTACTCGTAAAAGAAGAAGATTTAATTGAAGCTGTTAATTCACTGCACGATGCATTTCAACTGCATGAAGTCCACTAATCATGGTTTTTTAATAAATAAAGGTTTTAAAAAATAAAGAGGTGTTAGATGATGATATTTGGTAGAGTATCAACCGCAATGGTCACCCCTTTTGATAGCAAGGGAAATGTAGATTTTCAAAAAACGACTACATTGGTTAATTACTTATTGACGAATGGAACGGATTCACTTGTGCTATCGGGAACAACAGGGGAATCTCCAACTTTATCTTCGGAGGAGAAAATCGCATTATTGCGTCATGTTTCTAAGGTGGTTGAAAAACGAGTGCCCATCATCATGGGTACAGGGAGCAACAATACGTATGCTTCCATTGAGTTGACAAAAAAAGCAGAACAAAATGGCGCCGATGCAATTATGCTAGTGGCCCCGTATTATAGTAAAACGAATCAAGAAGGTCTGTACCAGCATTTTAAAGCTATTGCAGCCAGCACCACTCTCCCTGTAATGATATATAATATCCCTGGGCGTGCTTCGGTTAACATTGAACCGGAAACGATCATCCGCCTTGCACAAATTCCTAATATCGTAGCCGTGAAGGAAGCAAGCGGGGATTTAAACGCTATGTCTCAAATCATAGCAGGAACGGATGATGATTTTGCATTATATAGTGGAGACGACGCTTTAACACTCCCTGTACTAGCGATTGGTGGTGTGGGTGTAGTTTCGGTTGCTTCACATATTGCTGGTAATGAGTTGCAGAAAATAGTGGAGGCTTTCATCAGTGGTAACCTGAAAGAGGCGGCTCAGCTGCATCAGGAACTGTTACCGCTTATTAAAGGTTTGTTTGCAGCGCCAAGCCCGGCACCTGTCAAAACAGCTCTTCAGTTATATGGAATAGACGTTGGATCGGTCAGACTTCCAATCGTGCCATTGACGGAGCAGGAGCGTCTTGCCTTAACTTCGATATTAAAAAAATAAAAATACACGGAACAAGCTGATCGTTGAAGATTGGCTTGTTTTTACATAAAGATGTATTTGAAATAGGATATATTTTCCGCATTTTGGTTGTATATTGTGATTTCCTCCAAAATTCGATCGAAAGAGGATAAAACCATTCGAATAGTACATGGGATGAATGTCCCATACATACATGCAAAGTTTTATTAATGAATAAAAGAAAAAGTCCCTCTGAAAATGGTAAGTGTTGTCATGTTTTTTGAACATCAGTTATAATGAAATCATTGGGAAATTATGAACGGGATTTTTTAAGGAGGATATTCGATTGGGTAAAGATAAAAATAATGGGATAAAAGTCATTTCTCTTGGAGGACAAGGGGAACTTGGTAAAAATATGTACGTCGTTGAGGTGAATGAGGACATCTATCTTCTTGATGCAGGGTTAATGCTGCCAGAAGAGGAAATGCTGGGAATCGATGCGGTTATTCCTGATATATCATATTTGATGGATAATAAGGAACGGGTGCAGGGGATATTCATTACACATGGTCATGAAGACCATATGGGAGCTCTTGCTTATGTTTTGAAATACTTACCGGTTCCTGTTTATGGAACAAAGCTTACACTTGCTTTAATCAAAACCAAATTAAAGGAAGATGGCTTTAACGGCAGGGCAACATTTACTGAAATCGATTCCGATTCTCTTTTAAGTTTCCCTCAAGCAGCCGTATCTTTTTTCCGGACTAACCATAGTATCCCTGATTCTGTCGGAGTCGTGATCCACACGCGTGAAGGTGCAATCGTATATACAGGGGACTTCAAATTTGACCAAGCTGCGACCGGTCTTTATAAACCCGAAATCGGTAAAATGGCTAGTATAGGTGAAGAAGGTGTCCTATGCTTGCTTTCGGATAGTACGGGTGCTGAGAGGCCAGGTTACACGCCATCAGAAGCAGTTGTGGCCAGAGATATTACAGAGGCTTTCCTTGCTGCCTCCGGAAGGATCATCGTTGCGTGCTTCGCTTCTAACATCAACCGGATTCAGCATGTCTTCAATGCAGCGTCTGCAAGTCGCAGGAAAGTTGCAGTGGTAGGAAAAAGTCTGCAACGCGTTTATGAAACAGCCTTGAATCTTGGCTACCTGAAGGTCGAAGAAGAGCTGATCATCCCAATTAATGAAATTAGCCAGTATGACGACCGTGAAATCGTCGTGTTATCGACAGGTCATCAGGGGGAGCCAATTGCAGCCCTTCAAAAAATGGCAAAACAGACTCATAAGCAGGTAACGATCAAAAAGGGAGACACAGTTCTAATCAGTGCATCACCACTTCAGGGCGGCGAACTTATCTTATCAAAAACCGTCGATTTGCTGTACAGGGTAGGTGCGGAAGTGGTATCTGCTAATAAATATAAAGTGCACGTAACCGGGCACGGCAGCCAGGAAGAACTGAAAATGATGATCAATTTGATGAATCCTAAATTCTTTATCCCAGTACATGGGGAATACCGCCAATTATATGCCCATCAAAAAGTTGGGATTGCCGCGGGGATTAAACGGGAAAACATCATAATTGCCGAAAAAGGTGATGTCATCGAACTAAAGGGCAATAAAATGGGTCTATCCGGCAAAGTTTCTGCAGGAAATATCTTGATAGATGGCAGTGGTGTTGGAGATGTTGGTAATATCGTTCTTCGTGATCGTCGCTTGTTATCCCAGGATGGCATTTTGATTGTAGTCGTCACATTGAACCGTCAGGATAAAAGCATTGCAGCAGGACCTGAAATCATTACAAGGGGATTCGTTTATGTACGCGAATCAGAAAAAATGATTGGGGAAGCAACTGAAATAGTAAGTGAAATCGTGAAAAAAAATGGATCGCGCCAACCCTTCGATTGGTCCACTTTGAAGCAGGAAATGCGTGATGCATTGAACCAATTCTTCTATGAAAAAACGAAACGCCGTCCAATGATTTTACCAATCATCATGGAATATTAAGTAAAGAACCCCTGGATTTGACAGGGGTTCTTTTTTTCGATTCAAACCTCTTATATCTTGAAGAATGAAGTCCGAGACTCGAGACATAATAAAGCTATAGGCTAAGAAGAAAGGGGTTGGCATAGTGGATAATGCACCATTACCAAATGAAAACGAAGGCCGGCAGGAAGGTAAGAATTCAACTTTAGTCGAAAAGATCCAGCAGCTGGGGGCTACTAATGTCCCGCAACTATCTCAGGACTCAAAAATCCATTGCTTAACAATCATTGGACAAATTGAAGGACATATGCAGCTGCCGCCTCAAAATAAAACGACCAAATATGAGCATGTTATTCCACAAATTGTGGCAATTGAACAAAATCCCAATATTGAGGGGCTTCTTGTCATTTTAAATACAGTTGGAGGAGATGTCGAAGCGGGACTGGCCATCGCAGAGATGCTGGCTTCACTGTCCAAGCCGTCTGTCTCGATTGTGCTTGGGGGAGGTCATTCAATCGGTGTGCCGATTGCAGTTTCGTGTGATCATTCCTATATAGCAGAAACAGCAACGATGACGATTCATCCCATTCGTTTGACCGGTCTAGTCATTGGTGTGCCTCAAACCTTTGAATACTTGGATAAAATGCAGGAAAGAGTCATTAAGTTTGTTACGCGGCATTCCAATGTTACGGAAGAAAGTTTTAAGGATTTAATGTTTGCTAAAGGAAATTTAACCCGTGATATAGGCACGAATGTAATCGGGGCCGAGGCAGTTGAAATAGGTATGATCGATGATGTAGGAGGAGTGGGCCAGGCCATGAGAAAACTAAATAGCTTCATGGATGAAAGAAGGCCAAAAATAGCTGGGGAAGGGGAGGGGCTTCTGCAATGACGCTTTATACGATCGTTCCTGATGATGTCATTTTCCCTCATCACCATGAAAAGACGGCAAACTTAATAGAAATGATTTATAATGGTGTACATGTTATGGTTGAACATGACGGTGGACGCACGTTTCGCATTGATCGAATTGTGAGCACGGATCCAGAAGATTATATGAATGTACACATTCAGCCGGGAGCTGTCATCAATGTGTTCGAACATATGAGTACCTAGTAAAAACGACTAACTGAGGTAAATTATGATATACTGGAATGAAAATCAGCAGCCGCTTGGCTGCTTTATTCATTATACGGGCAAATTGTCAGCCTTAAGAAGAAATGGTACATATATCAAGGACAGGGACATATTTATTTGGTATAATCAATAAGCGAACGTTTGTTTCGTGAAGGGAAATCATGTTGTGATGTTGAATAGGAAAGTTAGAATAGTTTCATGAAGAATCAGGTGATATTATGGCAAAGAAGAAACGCAGAAAAAAGAAAAGTACAGAGAAGTTAAAAATAACGCTTAAATATGAATTGATCGGCCTCACTTTAATAGGGTTGGCCATCATTGCCATTGCCAAGCTAGGAGCAGTTGGAAAAGGGACGGTCTTTTTAATCCGCTTCTTCATGGGGGAATGGTATATCCTCTTTTTGTTGGGAGCGATTGCAGCTGGGTTCTATTTGATGATAAGGAGGGAGGTCCCTTTCCTGTTGAAACGGCAATTCATCGGGATGTACTTCCTTGTCGCGAGCATGCTCTTACTAAGTCATGTGACGCTGTTTAACATGCTTGCAGATGGGGGCCCGTTTACGAAGCCCAGCGTCATTTCGAATACATGGGAACTATTTTGGATGGAAGTGACCGGCAAGGCCAGCACAAAGGACCTCGGGGGCGGTATGATTGGAGCGATATTATTCGCTTCCTCATACTTTTTATTCGACGAAGCTGGATCGAAAATCATCTCATTCCTTTTTATCATTGTAGGTGCTGTATTATTGACCGGGAAAACTTTAGGTGAAACCCTCGGGAAGTTTTTCATGGGTCTTGGCGGTTTTTTCAGTAAGCAATGGTCTGAATTCAGTGTTGATATGAAAACGTGGAATGAAGACAAAAAAGAAAAGAAAAAAAATCCCGTAAAAAAGAAGAAACGAGAAAAAGATCCGGAGGAAGAAACGGATCAGCCCCTTCATCAAGAAGAGGAGACACAGCAAATGGCGACGGAACGGATCATTTCCAGCTTTGCTGATAAAGCCTATAGCGACGAAACTGAAGTAATTCCCGTTGCGACGGAACCTGCAGCTGAAAGTGCAGAAGAGCAGGAAGATGCCGTTCCGCCTATGAATTTTACTGAAGTGGAAAATAAAGAATATCTTTTACCGCCGCTTTCATTATTATTACAGCCCAAAAAAACGGACCAAAGCGGAGAGTACCAATTGATCCATGAAAATGCGGCAAAGCTTGAACGCACATTTCATAGCTTTGGAGTGAAAGCGAGGGTCACTCAAGTGCATTTAGGCCCAGCCGTAACCAAATATGAAGTGCATCCGGATGTAGGGGTGAAGGTAAGTAAGATTGTCAGCCTTTCCGATGACTTAGCCCTTGCACTGGCCGCGAAGGATATTAGGATCGAAGCGCCGATTCCCGGTAAATCGGCTATAGGAATTGAAGTTCCTAACTCCGAAGTGGCGATGGTGTCATTAAGGGAAGTGTTGGAGGCCAAAGAAGTTGACAAGCCTGATGCAAAACTGCAAATAGGCCTAGGGCGGAATATTTCTGGTGAAGCGGTTAAGGCGGAGCTCAATAAAATGCCGCATTTACTAGTAGCTGGAGCTACGGGCAGCGGAAAATCCGTTTGTATCAACGGAATTATCACGAGTATCTTGATGAGGGCAAAACCGCATGAAGTGAAAATGATGATGATCGATCCAAAAATGGTGGAGCTTAATGTCTATAATGGAATTCCCCACTTACTCGCACCTGTAGTGACAAATCCAAAGAAAGCTGCACAGGCCTTGCAAAAAGTAGTCAGTGAAATGGAAAGGCGCTATGAGCTATTTTCACATTCTGGTACGCGTAATATTGAAGGTTACAACGATTATATTAACCGATATAACATTGAAGAAGATGCAAAGCAACCGCTCCTGCCCTATATCGTAGTCATTGTCGATGAGCTGGCAGATTTGATGATGGTCGCCTCGAATGATGTTGAGGATGCCATAACACGGCTTGCGCAAATGGCAAGGGCTGCAGGCATCCATTTGATAATAGCCACTCAGCGGCCTTCCGTAGATGTTATTACAGGGGTCATTAAAGCGAACATCCCATCTCGGATTGCTTTTAGTGTCTCATCAATGACCGATTCGAGAACGATCCTGGACATGGGCGGTGCCGAAAAACTGTTAGGGCGGGGTGACATGCTCTTTCTGCCTGCAGGAGCTTCTAAACCCGTTCGCGTCCAAGGGGCCTTTTTATCCGACAATGAAGTCGAGGAAGTTGTCACATATGTCATTTCACAACAAAAAGCCCAATATAACGAAGAGATGATACCGGATGAAATTGCAGAAACTTCAAATGGTGAAGTCGAAGATAGTTTATACGGGGATGCCGTGTCCTTGATCATAGAAATGCAGACCGCATCCGTTTCCATGCTGCAGCGCCGTTTCCGGATTGGCTACACGCGGGCAGCAAGATTGATTGATGAAATGGAAACGAGGGGAATTGTCGGGCCATATGAAGGCAGTAAGCCACGAAATGTATTGGTCACTAAAGATGAACAGGATGAAGCGCATTTATCATAGGAAAAAAAACCGGGCGGCTGCCCGGTTTTTTAATTCTTCATCGCCTCATCTAAATGTTTAAGACAGAAGTCGGAAATCATCACTTCTTCATCTTCCTCTAAATCGAATTCGAGTGCGGCTTCGTTCCCTTTTTCAAAAATATCATATTTAATCAGCTTGCCTATTTGTTCTTCCACTACAAAAAGTACCCTGATATATAAACCATTTTCCGAAAAGAGCTCATCCTCTTCCGGCACTTCAATATCCAAGAACAACTCGTAACGCTCCCCGGATAAAATTCCGAATGGATCATTCAATTTTTCAATCGTGTATTCTGTAATCTTTAACATCATGTGTACATCCCTTCAAAGAAGATAAATCTTATTATACAGGAAAACGGTGCCTTGAAAAGAAAGCTGGCTGCATTCATCTTGCATTTTTTTTTTTAAAAAATATCTGATTTGGGAGAATAATCGTACAACTTTCGCGGCCATCCCTAGATGGAAAGACACAGAGGAGGGTAATTTATCCTAAATTCTTTTAAAGTAAATAGTAAAACACTATTTATTTATATCAAAAAAAATGTTATATTATTTTCGATTAGTAGGAATGATTCAACATCAGAGGTCTGATGTCTTAAGAAATTAGCTGGGGGAAACTGTATGTCAATAAAATCAGATAGTCGACATTTATATTTGCAGGTCATTGATTACCTGAAGCAGGATATTGAAGCAGGAGTCTATCAGGAAAATGAAAAATTCCCTTCAGAATTCGATCTTGCAAAAAAATTGGGAGTGAGTAGGGCGACACTTCGAGAAGCGCTGCGAATTTTAGAAGAAGAAAACGTCATCATTCGCCGCCATGGAGTTGGGACCTTTGTCAATCCAAAACCTCGCTTCACTTCAGGTATCGAGCAATTAAAAAGTGTCACGAACATGATTGAAGAGGCAGGAATGAAGCCGGGTACGATTTTCTTAAGCTCGACGACCCAAGAAGCTACAGAAGAGGATATACAAAGGTTTTCTTGTTCACCAGATGAACGCATCGTCATCATTGAACGTGTAAGGACAGCGAATGGCGAACCAGTTGTCTACTGTGTTGACAAAATTCCTGAATCAATACTATCAGAAAATTTTGACCGTAATGATGAGTCTCTTTTTGATATTTTGGAAAGAGATGCGAATCGAAAAATTACGCATGCCGTAGCAGAGATTGAGCCTATTGGATATCATGAGAAAGTTTCTCCTATCCTTAAATGTTCGCCAGAAGCCGCACTCCTCGTTCTAAAGCAGATGCATCTGGATGATTGGGACCAGCCTATCCTGTATTCTGTTAACTACTTTAAAGCCAATATGTTCAGTTTTCATGTCCTTCGTAAACGTGTGTAGTCCTTTTAGTCTGCATACGGTGAATGCAAGCGTTTGTTCGATTCCTTAAAAGTCGGTCAAACGCTTGCAAAAAAAATTTAAAGAGAAGTGAAAACGCCAACATGAATGACTTTTCAGAACATTCCTACTCAAAAAACTATGTATTTTAGGGGGATAAAAATTTGAAAAAGCGCAAATTAGGCCTAGCTCTTTCACTTGTTCTTGCAGCTGGAACGCTACTAGGAGCATGTGGTAATTCAGAGAATGATGATAAAAAATCTTCAAATGGAAAAGACAAAAAAGATAACTTCACAGTATCGATGGTAACCGATATTGGTGGTATCGATGACAAATCCTTCAACCAATCTGCTTGGGAAGGCCTTCAGGCGTTTGGAAAAGACAATGGATTGGAAAAAGGAAAAGACGGCTATAATTACCTTCAGTCAAAATCAGATTCCGAGTATACGACGAACCTAAATACTCTTGTTAAAGAAGATTACAATCTTATCTACGCTATCGGCTATGCATTAGCCGAATCTGTTGATGAAGTAGCAACACAGCGTCCTAAATCTCATTTTGCGATCGTTGATAGTGTTGTTAAACAAGATAACGTAGCAAGCATCGTTTTTAAAGAACAGCAAGGTTCATTCCTAGTAGGTGTTATTGCTGGCTTGCAGACAAAATCGGATAAAGTTGGCTTCATCGGTGGTGTGGATTCTAAACTAATTAAGAAATTTGAAGTAGGCTTTAAAGCTGGTGTTCTCTCTGTTAATCCTAATGCAAAAATTACAGCACAATATGCAGGATCGTTTGGTGATGCGGCAAAAGGACAACAAATGGCCAACAACATGTATTCTTCAGGAATTGATATCATTTACCAAGCAGCTGGCGGAACTGGAAACGGCGTCTTCACATCTGCTAAGGAATTGAAGAAAAAAGATCCTAAAAAAGACATTTGGGTTATCGGGGTAGACCGTGACCAAAAAGAAGAAGGCGCATTGAAAGTCAATGGCAAGGACTACAATGTCACTTTGACTTCCATGGTAAAACGAGTGGATGTAGCAGTACAAGATTTAGCGAAAAAGACAAAAGAGGGTAACTTCCCTGGTGGAGAAACCATTGAATATGGTCTTGAAGAAAACGGAATCATGATTTCAAAATCTCAAGAAAATGTAACCAAGGAATCATTAAAAGCGGTTGAAGAATATGTTGAAAAAATTAAATCTGGTGAACAAAAAACTCCTGGAACAGAAAAAGAGTTGAAGGAATTAGGATTTAAATAATTCAAGCATAACATGATAAGGAGAGAAGAAGGCCTGTCAAAGGCCTTCAAATCCTTTTCATACTGAAAAAAAGCCGAATGAAAGACTATGAAAAAGTTTGTAGTTTTTCATTTGGTTTTTTATAAAAGAAAACCAATTAATGAGAACTATTAGGAATTTATCATATCTCCTAGTTAGGTATCAGAATCCTCATTTCTATAGGAGTTGATTATACGTGGAACATGTAATTGAGATGCTTAATATACGCAAAGAATTTCCTGGTATTATTGCAAATGATAATATAACCCTTCAAGTGAAAAAAGGGGAAATTCACGCATTGCTAGGTGAAAATGGAGCTGGTAAATCCACGCTCATGAATGTGCTTTTCGGATTATATCAACCAGAACAGGGCGAAATCCGAGTAAATGAGCAGATTGTTCAGATTACAAGTCCGAATGTTGCCAATGACCTCGGAATTGGGATGGTGCATCAGCATTTTATGCTGGTTGATCCATTTACAGTTACCGAAAATATCATTCTAGGAAAAGAACCATCGAAATATGGAAAAGTGAATGTAAAGGGAGCGAGTGAAGAGGTAAGGGAACTTTCTGAACGATATCATTTAAGCGTAGATCCAGATGCGAAAATTGCGGATATATCGGTGGGGATGCAACAAAGAGTAGAGATTTTGAAAACCTTGTACCGTGGTGCTGAAATTCTGATTTTTGATGAACCTACTGCGGTTTTGACACCCCAGGAAATAAAAGAGTTAATAACAATTATGAAAGCTCTTATTAAAGAAGGAAAGTCGATTATCCTGATTACACATAAGTTAAAAGAAATTATGGAAGTTTGCGACCGAGTCACGGTTATTAGAAAAGGTAAAGGTATAGGTACAGTGAATGTAAAGGATACAAATCCTGATGAACTAGCCAGTTTAATGGTTGGACGGGATGTGGTTTTTAAAACAGATAAATCGGTAGCAATTCCGCAAGAAGTCGTTTTAGAAGTGAAGAATCTGGAAGTGAAGGATTCCCGTGGTGTATCAGCTGTTCATAACCTTGACCTATCAGTTCGTGCCGGTGAAATTATCGGTATTGCCGGAGTGGATGGGAACGGACAATCTGAACTTATCGAAGCACTTACAGGATTGAAGAAAGTGGCTTCAGGTACTATAACATTAAACGGAAAACAAATACAAAATATGAAACCGCGTAAAATCACCGAATCTGGAGTAGGACATATACCTGAAGACCGTCATAAACATGGTCTTGTCCTTGATTTCAGCATTGGGGAAAATATCGTGCTACAAACTTATTATCAAGAGCCTTTTTCAACAGGAGGCATTTTACATTCGAAGAAAATATTCGAAAAAGCTCGTACTATCATAAAAGAATATGATGTCAGGACCCCTAATGAATATACACCGGCACGGGCACTATCAGGCGGTAATCAGCAAAAGGCAATTATCGGTCGTGAAGTCGACCGGAATCCTGATTTACTAATTGCAGCACAGCCCACACGTGGATTGGATGTTGGTGCAATCGAGTTCATCCACCGTCGATTGATTGAACAGCGTGATGCGGGGAAAGCTGTACTTCTCATATCTTTTGAATTAGATGAAATAATGAATGTCAGTGATCGAATCGCTGTTATTTATGAAGGGGAAATCGTTGCAATAGTTGATCCTAAAGAAACAACAGAACAGGAATTGGGATTATTAATGGCTGGAAGTAAGCGTTCGGAAGCAGGTGAAAGAGAGAATGTCTAAATATTTTTATAAGTTAACGAGTCCATTATTTGCTGTCATACTCGGATTGCTCGCCGGTGCCATTATCATGTTGGTCAGTGGGTATAATCCGGTTGAAGGTTATGGAGCAATGTTAGCGGGAATCCTAGGTGATTCCTACTATGCTGGAGAAACCTTAAGGACGATCATTCCTTATATTCTTGCTGGTTTAGCCGTTGCCTTCGCCTTTAGGACAGGACTGTTCAATATTGGAGTAGAGGGTCAATTAATTGTAGGTTGGCTTGCAGCGGTTTGGGTCGGTGTAGCTTTTGATCTTCCTAAGATCATTCACTTACCATTAGCAGTGCTTGCTGGTGCTGCAGCTGGGTCTCTATGGGCTTTTATTCCTGGGTATTTGAAAGCTAAATTCCGTGTGCACGAAGTAATTGTATCCATCATGCTTAATTACACTGCTTTATATGTTACGAATTATTTAATTCAAAATGTTATTTCTGATAACCAGGACAAAACTGAACGGATTGCTGAAACAGCATCTCTTCGTTCTCCATTTTTTGAGAGTTTAACAGACTTCTCCCGTCTTCACTGGGGAATCTTTATAGCGATCATTTGTGTATTCATCATGTGGTTCATCCTGGAAAAAACAAAAACCGGTTTCGAATTAAAAGCTGTTGGGTTTAATCAGCAGGCTTCGGAATATTCGGGTATGAGCGTAAACAAAAATATTATTCTATCTATGGTCATTTCTGGTGCGTTTGCAGGACTTGCTGGAGCTATGGAAGGCTTAGGCACTTTCGGCTATGCAGCCATTAAAGGTGGATTCACGGGAATCGGCTTTGACGGGATTGCGGTCGCCTTACTAGGAGGCAACTCAGCGATTGGGGTCGTGTTAGCTGCTTTCTTGTTCGGTGGTCTTAAAGCAGGGGCAATCAATATGCCATTGGAGACCGGGATTCCAAGTGAAATTGTTGATATTGTCATAGCATTAATCATATTCTTTGTTGCATCAAGTTATTTTATTCGTTGGATTGTGCAACGCTTTAAGAAGGGGGCGAAATAAGTGGACTTTTATCAAGTGTTACAAATCATCATTCCGTCCATGATTGCTTATGCTGCCCCGCTGATTTTCACTGCGCTTGGTGGTGTGTTTTCTGAACGGTCGGGTGTTATCAATATAGGGTTAGAAGGGTTAATGGTAATTGGGGCTTTCACAGGAATCGTTTTTAACTTAATGTATGCAGATGTATTTGGAGTTTGGACACCATGGCTATCCGTTGTTGTCGCCATGCTTGCTTCCCTGCTATTTTCAGCTCTTCATGCAGTGGCATCGATAACATTCCGAGCGGACCAAACGGTAAGTGGGGTTGCTATAAACTTACTGGCGGTTGGACTCACATTATTTCTAGTAAAGAAGATTTATGATAAAGGGCAGACGGATATAATTACGGAGACTTTCCCGAGGATAGATATTCCCTTGTTAAGTGATATTCCTTTTATTGGTCCAATCTTCTTCTCAAATGGTTACTATATTGCATATCTTGCCATTATCGTAGCAATTATCGTTTGGTATATCATTTTTAAAACTCCATTTGGACTTCGTCTCCGGGCTGTAGGGGAACATCCGATGGCTTCGGATACAATGGGCGTAAATGTAACGAAGATCCGTTATCAGGCTGTCCTTCTTTCAGGAGCTTTTGCTGGTATCGGAGGAGCAATCCACGCGACTTTATTTGCGAATGATTTCAGTCATACGACAATAAATGGGCAAGGTTTCATGGCCATTGCCGCAATGATCTTTGGTAAATGGAATCCACTTGGGGCCATGGGAGCTGCGTTATTCTTTGGCTTGGCACAAAGTTTAAGCATTGTCGGATCCAGTCTGCCATTCATAAAAGATATACCATCCGTTTTCTTATTAATTATGCCATATGTTCTGACGATCATTGCACTAACAGGTTTCATTGGACGTGCAGATGCTCCGAAAGCATCCGGACAGCCATACATCAAAGGGAAAAGATAAGTTATCTTAACCGGTCAGCAAACTGTGCTGGCCGGTTTTTTCTTTTGTTTAAGCAAAAGATCGGGCTGATAAAACAAAAAAAGTAGCTGTAACTTGCATGATTTTTCCTTTCACATGTATATTTTAAGTAGATGTTTAAAAGGGTCCCGATCTACAAACAATAAGCTAATAAAGGTGATTTATATAATGAGGAGGATTATTCATGTCTATTGCTTCCGATACAATTACGGAAAAAAGCGGCTACAGGCTTCATGTGGTCCGTACGGATAAATATAAAACGAATACTCTCGTGCTGAAAATGAAAGCCCCGCTTACAAAAGAGGACGTTACATATCGTGCATTGCTGCCATATGTGTTACAAAGCAATACAAATAAATATCCTACAACACCCGAGCTTCGTTCGTATCTTGATGATTTATACGGGGCAGGGTTTTATGTCGATGTAGTTAAAAAAGGTGAATATCAAATCATAAGTTTTACGATCGATATCGTCAATGAAAAATTCCTTAGTGATTCAACGCCGCTTCTCGAAAAGGCTTTTGGATTATTATCAGAGGTGATCTTTAATCCGAAGAAGAATGGCGAAGCCTTTGACCCCAAAACCGTTTCCAATGAAATCCGTTCTTTAAAACAGCGGATTCAATCCATTTCCGATGATAAAATGCGTTATTCAGCAACACGGCTTGTAGAGGAAATGTGCAAAAATGAACCATATGCTTTAGAAGCTAGCGGTAATCTGCAAGACTTGGAAACGATAACGCCTGAGTCACTTTTCGCTTATTATAAAAAAATGCTGACTGAGGATGAAATCGATTTATATGTGATCGGTGACATCGATGAATCAGAAGTGGGGGCTCTAGCTGACAAGTATGTATCACTGAAAGAACGAATGCCGGTGAATATGACAAGGATTACGGGTAATGAAGTGGAGAAGGAAAAAGAAATCATTGAAAACTCGGATGTGAAACAAGGGAAATTGAATATCGGTTATCGAACCCATGTTGCATACGGTGATCCGGATTATTATGCTCTTCAGCTATTCAATGGGATTTTTGGCGGATTTTCACATTCGAAGCTTTTCATTAATGTCAGGGAGAAAGCAAGCCTTGCTTATTATGCAGCTTCAAGGCTCGAAAGTCATAAAGGTCTATTAATGGTCATGGCCGGCATTGAAAATGCCAACTACAAGCAGGCATTGGAAATCATTCATGCACAAATGAAGGAAATGAAGCAAGGGAACTTTTCCGAAGAAGAACTGGCACAGACGAAGGCGGTCGTTAAGAACCAACTCCTTGAAACCATTGACGTTTCGAGAGGACTTGTGGAAATTTTATATCATAATGTGGTTTCCGGGCAGGATATATCACTCGATGAGTGGTTTGCCAAAACAGAGCGGACGACAAAGGAAGAAATCATTGCAGTGGGTCAAAAGATTCAGCTTGATACGATTTATTTCCTAACAGAAGAGGAGGTACAAGGGTAATGGAGAAAATAGCATTCAATCAATTGAAAGAAGAACTTTTCCATGAAAAAATGGATAATGGCCTCGAAGTATATATTCTTCCGAAAAGTGGGTTCAATAAATCATTTGCAACGTTTACGACGAATTATGGTTCAATCGACAACCATTTCAAACCCTTGAATCAAACGGAATTCTCAAAAGTACCTGATGGAATTGCACATTTTCTTGAACATAAGCTTTTTGAAAAGGAAGATGGCGATGTTTTTCAGCAATTCTCAAAACAGGGAGCTTCTGCAAATGCTTTTACTTCTTTCACCCGTACAGCTTATTTGTTTTCAAGCACGTCCGATTTCGATAGGAATCTAACGACCTTAATCGACTTTGTCCAGGAGCCTTACTTTTCAGAAAAGACGGTAGAGAAGGAAAAAGGAATCATTGGGCAGGAGATCAATATGTATGATGATAATTCAGACTGGAGGCTGTATTTCGGGACGATAGCCAACATGTATCATCATCATCCAGTGAAAATTGATATTGCTGGTACTGTGGAATCCATTGCTGATATTACGAAAGATATGCTTTACGAATGTTATAATACGTTTTATCATCCAAGCAACATGCTCCTATTCATTGTAGGACCGGTAGATGTCGAAAGTACCATGAAGCTGATTCGGAATAATCAAAATAATAAAGACTATTACCAACAGCCTGAGGTGGAACGTAAATTTGATCAAGAGCCGGAAACCGTTGCCAAGGATAAAGAAATCTTAAACATGAATGTTCATACACCAAAAGTGATGCTGGGCATCAAGGCCATCAGTGTTCACCAAACCGGTTTAAAGCTTTTGAAAAGGGAATTGGCGGCTAATATTTATTTGGAAATGCTGTTTGGCAAAAGTTCACCATTGCATGAGGAGCTATACGAGAAAGGGTTGATCGATCAAAGCTTTTCTTATGATTATACTCAGGAGCAAGGTTTTGGGTTTGCGTTAATTGGCGGGGACAGTGCAAAACCTGATGAATTGACGGAGTCTTTATTTAGTATCCTGCAAAAATCTAAA
The DNA here is from genome assembly GCF_042787975.1 of Peribacillus sp. YIM B13482. NCBI lineage: Bacteria > Bacillati > Bacillota > Bacilli > Caryophanales > Bacillaceae > Peribacillus > Peribacillus sp. YIM B13482. The sequence continues at coordinate 25,278 of NZ_JBHZPF010000020.1, read as the reverse complement.
GCCGGAACCGGCTTGAATGAAGAAAGCCTGCAAAGGACGATCAAGAAAAAAATCGGTTCTTTCCTTCGTTCTCTGAATTCGCCGGAATATATAGCGAATCAATTCACCAGGTATGCATTCAATGATATGAACTTGTTCGATGTGGTATCGGTTTTGGAAAAACTAACGATTGAAGATATAAGGGAGATCGCCAAGGACTTGATATCCGATGAACGGATGACTGTCTGCCAAGTACATCCTAAATAATATTAAAGGGGGCGGGAATGTGGGGAAACGTTTTGCCCTTATTACTGGAGCCAGCGGAGGAATCGGCAAGGAAATCGCTATAAAGCTCGCCGAGGAGAATTATTCACTTTATCTACATTATAACAGCAATGAAGAAGCGATCCTTGAACTAATTGAAGAACTGAAGCCTCATCAAGTTGAACTTATTCCTGTTCAAGCGGATTTGGCTACACCGTACGGATATAAGAAATTGGCGGAAAATATTTTCGCCCTTCATGCAATCGTCCTTAATAGTGGGAATAGCTATTATGGGCTCATATCGGACATGGATGAGAAAATCGTAAATGAAATGGTCCAGCTGCATGTAACGAGCCCTTTCCAATTAACAAAGGAACTGCTTCCGAAGCTGATGTACCAAGAACAGGCTGCTATTGTTGCGGTCACATCGATTTGGGGGCAGACGGGTGCATCCTGTGAAGTATTATATTCCATGGTCAAAGGCAGTCAAAATGCTTTTATCAAGGCGCTCAGCAAAGAAGTATCCCTTAATGGAATCCGGGTGAATGCCGTTGCCCCAGGAGCGATTTCCACTTCTATGCTCGAATCTTTCAGTGCAGAAGATTTGGAAATCATCAAAGGTGATATCCCAATGGGCAGGATGGGTAATTCAAAAGAAGTCGCCGAGGCCGTATACTATTTGCTTTCTGACAAGTCATCTTATATCACCGGACAAATTTTAGGAGTAAATGGTGGATGGTACACATGATTTTTTTAAACCCATGTATAATTTCCCCGGTTCCTTCACAAAATATCTATGTACTATTTTGAAAGGAAAGGGTGACCATACATGTCTGTACTAGACAATTGGGATCAATGGAAAAATTTCTTAGGCGACAGATTAAATCAAGGTGAACAACAAGGTTTGTCAGATGGTGCTGTTAACGACTTGGCTTTCGAAATCGGTGATTACCTTTCGAAGCAAGTTGAGCCCCAGAATGAACAACAGAGAGTACTTGCTGATCTTTGGTCAGTCGCAAGCGATCAAGAAAAACATGCCATGGCAAGCGTTATGGTCAAGTTAGTCGAGAACAATGGAACAAGGTAAAAAATATCAATCCAAAGGCCCTGTTAATATTTAACAGGGCCTTTGGATTGATATTGATCACAATTTATCCCCATATATAAAAATGAATACTTTTATAGGGTTTTTCCTTTTAACTTATCACGAAATGCTATATTATAGAAGCTAGACAATAATAACTAATGGGTGCAGACCTTTAAATTTACGATGGATAAGTTTTGCCCCTAATTTTAGGGTAAAAGCTTTTAGGCTTAAGGAGTGTTATCGTGGAGAATAAAGAATGGTATTTTGAATATGAAATTCAAGTCAACCGTCCAGGTTTATTAGGGGATATTTCATCCCTGCTGGGTATGCTGTCCATCAATATCATCACTATTAACGGGGTCGATGAAGGCAGGCGTGGTTTACTTTTGATGGCGAAAGATAGCCGTAACATAGAAAGATTCGAATCAATCCTCCATACGATGGATACGATAAAGGTCATTAAGCTTAGGGAACCTAAATTGCGTGACCGTCTCGCTGTCAGGCATGGAAGGTATATTCAGCGCGATGCTGATGAGAAAAACACCTTTAGGTTTGTACGTGATGAACTAGGCTTACTTGTCGATTTCTTGGCCGAGCTATTTAAACAGGAAGGTCATAAATTAATCGGGATACGAGGTATGCCACGTGTCGGAAAAACTGAATCTATCGTAGCCTCGAGTGTATGTGCTAATAAGAGATGGTTGTTTGTGTCATCGACCCTTTTAAAGCAGACTATTCGCAGTCAGCTTATTGATGATGAATATAATAATGATAATTTGTTCATTTTAGATGGAATTGTTTCCACACGCCGTGCAAATGAGCGTCATTGGCAGTTGATTCGCGAAATCATGAGGCTTGATGCGGTTAAAGTCATCGAACATCCGGATGTTTTTGTCCAAAATACGGAGTATACTCTCGAAGACTTTGATTATATTATTGAATTGCGAAACAATCCAGATGAAGAAATAACATATGAAGTTGTCGACCAAAAAGACCAGTTTTCAGGGTCCAATTTTGGCTCCTTTGACTTTTAAAATGGCAGGTGTTTTATTTGACTGAGTTAGGTAATCGATTAAAGGAAGCTAGGGAAGCCAAAGGGCTTAGCCTAGAAGATTTACAGGAATTAACGAAGATTCAAAAGCGTTACCTCATTGGCATTGAAGAGGGTAATTACAGTATGATGCCTGGAAAGTTCTATGTACGGGCATTCATAAAGCAATATTGTGAAGCGGTTGGGCTGGATTCAGAAGAGATTTTCGAACAATATAAGAGTGAAGTGCCTTCAGTCTATAGCGAGGAATTGCCAGAACAGCTTTCAAGGGTCCAATCCCGGAAAACGATGCCGGCAGGGAATTCCAAGGTTGTAGAAATGTTACCTAGGGTCCTGGCTGCCGTTTTAGTCATTGGTGCGGCTGTATTGATATGGGTCCTGGTATCGAACTATATGAGTAAGCCGGATATTGATGATAAAAAGGGCGCTAAACAGAGCGAAGCCGTGGGTTACAATAAAAGTGATGGGTTTAATAATGAAGAAAAAGAGAATCCAGACAAGAAACAGAATGATGTAAAACCAGATTCATCTGATAAGAAGAATGAAGATGAATCAGATGTTAAAGATGAAAAGAAAGAGCAAAAGCTTGCCGTCATCAGTTCCAGCGGTAAAAATAGTACGTATGAATTGAAAAATACGGATACCTTTAAATTAAAGGTGACTTCCAAAGGCTCACCATGGGTAGGCATAAAAAATGGTGAGGGTAAATTACTATTCCAGGGCACCATCGACAATAATGAGAGCCAGGAAATTGATTTCACCAATGAAAAAGAAGCTGTCATCAATATTGGCAGAGCGTATGAAACTGAAATTTTTGTAAATGATGAGAAGCTGGAGTATTCTATTTCACCGACTGAAGTGAATACGCAATTGGTAACGATACAATTTACGAAAGCCGAATAGTCATCTTATAGATGACTATTTTTTCTCTATACAATATTAAGACCGGATTTTGCTCTACCTGGCATAAGATTGGTTTTGAGTTAAATTATACATATAAGCATTATTTTAGATCTATAACGCATTGCCCTAAAGGCAGGCGTAAATTTTGGAGGTAAAAGTTTTGAATCTGCCTAATAAGATTACAGTAGCAAGAATCTGTTTAATACCAGTATTTTTAATCATCATGCTCGTTCCTTTTTCTTGGGGGACGCTGACTTGGGGAGAATACAGTTTGCCAGTGGCACATTTAGCTGGTGCCATCCTCTTTATCATAGCTTCTACTACTGATTGGATCGATGGCCATTTTGCCAGGAAATATAATATGATTACTGATTTAGGGAAATTTTTAGATCCATTGGCTGATAAGCTTCTGGTTTCGGCTGCCCTAATTGTATTGGTTGATCTGGATTTAATGTACGGTCAGTCTTGGATTGCTATCGTGATCATTAGTCGTGAATTTGCTGTGACCGGTTTGCGTTTGGTACTGGCGGGTACAGGGGAAGTGGTTGCAGCGAACCAGCTTGGTAAAATTAAAACATGGGCACAAATTGTTTCTATTTCGGCATTATTGCTGCATAACCTTCCATTTGCCCTCATTTCTCTTCCGTTTGCTAATATCGCATTATGGATTGCATTAATCTTTACAATATGGTCAGGTTTGGATTATTTTATAAAAAACAAAGAAGTATTTGTTAATTCCAAGTAAAACGAATGGTGGTTTTGAAAAGATGGATGCAGAAATCATTGCAGTGGGCTCTGAGCTTCTTTTAGGACAAATCAATAACACTAATGGGAGATTCCTATCGCAGCAGTTTGCGGAAATGGGAATCAATGTTTTTTACCATACTGTAGTCGGGGATAACGACCGTCGTTTACAACAAGCTATAGAAATCGCTGAATCAAGGGCGAACTTGATCGTCTTTACAGGTGGACTAGGACCTACCAAAGATGATTTAACGAAGGAAACGATTGCTCGCCATATAGGGAAAAAGCTCGTTTTTAATGATGAGGCTTTGCAATCCATTGAAGCTTACTTCCAAAAACGGGACCGGCCGATGACGGAAAACAACAAGAAGCAGGCCCTTGTATTGGAGGGCAGTGAAGTGTTGGCGAACGATCATGGCATGGCACCGGGAATGGTCTTGTCCAAATCCGGGATTACATATATGCTTCTACCTGGTCCGCCAAGTGAAATGGAGCCGATGTTTTTAAGTTATGGTTATGAATCGATTATGAATAAATTGGATAAGCACGAACGGATCGATTCCAAGGTTCTTCGGTTCTACGGGATAGGTGAAGCCGAACTGGAAACGGTTATTGAAGATCTTCTTGTCAATCAAACGAATCCGACAATTGCTCCTCTGGCAGCCGAAGGGGAAGTGACGTTAAGGATTACCGCTAAAGACTCATCCAAAGAAAAATGCGAAGAGCTTATTTTAGAATCGGAAAAAGAAATCCTTAGCCGGGTAGGTAAGTTCTATTATGGAAGTGATAATACTTCGCTAATAAAGGAACTTGTAAAAGAATTAACGGTCCGCAAACTTTCAATCGCGGCAGCCGAAAGCTTGACAGGTGGAATGTTCCAAGAACAGCTGACAACCATCCCGGGGGCCGGTAAAGTTTTCAAAGGCGGCATTGTCAGTTATACGAATGATGCAAAGTCAAATGTACTTGGCGTCAGTGATGATACCATCTCAGAGCACGGGGTGGTCAGCGGTGAGTGTGCAATGGAAATGGCCTCTAATGTCCGGAAAAAGCTCGATGCAGACGTAGGCATAAGCTTTACGGGTGTCGCAGGACCGGATGAACAGGAAGGCAAGCCTGTTGGTACAGTATTCATTGGCATTTCTTATCGGGATGGAAAGACTCATTTCAAAGAATTGAATCTTTCCGGAAGCAGGGCGCAGAACCGTATTCGCAGTGTGAAGTACGGCTGTCATTACCTGTTAAGGGATTTATAAACGCTGAAGCAGAGCTTTTTACGGCTCTGCTTTTTTATTTGGTTGAAAAAGTTTGTTTCTTGAAAAAACGGGGAAAAAGAAAAAAGTTAATTCAAAGAAAAAAGTTTTTAAAGTGAGTAAGTGAATGGAAATGGGGATTTCCTCAAGATAAAATGGTTTTTTATAAAGAATATCCCGAAAGAAAAAAACGAATGAATGTTCGACTTTTTGCTTGGCAAAATAGTAAAAAGAGTATATAGTAAAGATAGGTTTTGAGACAGGATACAAACCTTGATCTCAAATAATTGCTAACGTTAGAAAACCCTTAATCGGACAGCCGATTATTTGAATATAGAGGAGGAAATTGAGTGAGTGATCGTCAAGCGGCTTTAGATATGGCGTTAAAACAAATTGAAAAACAATTTGGTAAAGGTTCTATTATGAAACTTGGGGAACAGTCTGATCGAAGGATTTCAACGATTTCAAGCGGTTCTTTAGCATTGGACGTAGCATTGGGAGTAGGCGGATATCCAAGAGGTCGGGTCATTGAGATATATGGACCTGAAAGCTCCGGTAAAACGACTGTTGCATTACATGCTATTGCAGAAGTACAAAAGACTGGTGGCACGGCTGCATTCATTGATGCTGAGCATGCTCTAGATCCAGCATATTCAGAAAAACTTGGTGTGAATATTGATGAGCTACTGCTTTCACAGCCTGATACGGGTGAACAAGCCTTAGAGATCGCCGAAGCGTTAGTTCGAAGTGGAGCGGTAGATATCATAGTCATTGATTCGGTTGCCGCACTTGTTCCTAAAGCTGAAATCGAAGGTGAAATGGGAGATTCCCATATGGGTCTTCAAGCACGGATGATGTCTCAGGCACTTAGAAAACTGTCTGGTGCCATTAATAAATCAAACACCATTGCCATTTTCATTAACCAAGTCCGTGAAAAAATTGGTGTAATGTTTGGGAACCCAGAAACGACTCCGGGAGGCCGGGCATTGAAGTTCTATTCAACTGTTCGCCTGGAAGTGCGTCGTGCGGAACAATTAAAACAAGGTAATGAAATTGTCGGTAATAAAACTAAAATCAAAGTTGTAAAAAACAAGGTTGCCCCTCCATTCCGTCAAGCAGAAGTTGATATCATGTATGGTCAAGGGATTTCTCAGGAAGGTGAAATCATCGATATGGGTGCAGATCTTGATATCGTCCTTAAAAGCGGCTCATGGTACTCATATAATGAAGAGCGTGTCGGACAAGGCCGCGAAAATGCGAAGCTGTTCTTAAAAGAAAATCAGGATATCGCTCTGGAAATTTCTCAGAAAATCAGAGATCACTATAATCTTGATGGAGAACATGAATTGCCACCAGAAGAAAATGAAACAGAAGAACATTTTGAATTACTTGATTAATGGCAGGAAAAGGTCTAAGCTTGATCGCTTAGGCCTTTTCTATATATTGTGAGAAAAATGTGAAATTTCCAGCGGGTTAAATGGCTGTGAAAACGGATTTACAGACATTTTCCATAATGAATGCTGTACTTAATGGTGGTTCATATAAAGAAAACTTGAATAATCATTGATACATAAGGGACAAACGCTTGACAATAAAAATTCTCAACTATACAATTAATATGTATATTTTACAATTTTTCAAACTAAAATTTTGAAAATTAAGTGCTGTATATTGAATTTAGTGCAATGTACTTGCCGACAGTTCAACATTTTATGTAAAAAGTTCATAGCAAGGGGAGGTGAAACGATGGAACCCATGACAATCATCTTCACTTTGCTTGGCCTAATCGTCGGTGCAGTTGTTGGTTATTTTATTCACAAATCAAAATTTGAGAGTAAAATAGCAGGGGCAAAGGGCTCTGCAGAACACATCCTTGAGGATGCAAAACGTGAAGCGGAAGCTCTTAAGAAAGAAGCCTTGTTGGAAGCAAAAGATGAAATTCATAAAGTTCGTTCTGATTCTGATCGGGAATCCCGTGAAAGAAGGAACGAATTACAAAAACAAGAAAATCGGTTATTGCAAAGAGAAGAGAATCTGGACCGAAAGGATGAAACGTTAGACAAACGTGAAAGCCTTTTGGAGAAAAAAGAAGATTCTCTAAACCAAAGACAACAGCATATTGAAGAGATGGAAAGCAAAGTGGAAGAGACGGTTCGTAAGCAGCAAACAGAGCTTGAACGTGTTTCCGGTTTAACTCGAGAAGAAGCTAAAGCAATCATTATAGACCGAATGGAAAACGAACTGGCTCACGATGTAGCGCTTATGATTAAAGAAAGTGATACCCGTGCCAAAGAAGAAGCTGATAAAAAAGCAAAAGAAGTTCTTTCTCTTGCCATTCAGCGTTGTGCGGCTGATCATGTTGCAGAAACCACCGTTTCTGTAGTGAATCTTCCAAACGATGAAATGAAAGGACGGATAATCGGACGTGAAGGACGAAATATCCGGACGTTAGAAACGCTAACAGGTATTGACCTTATTATTGATGATACTCCTGAAGCTGTCATTTTATCTGGATTTGATCCAATTAGACGGGAAACGGCACGCTTGGCTCTTGAAAAACTTGTTCAGGACGGACGGATCCATCCGGCTCGAATTGAAGAAATGGTTGACAAAGCAAGACGTGAGGTGGATGAACATATTCGTGAAATTGGTGAACAAACAACTTTTGAAGTTGGAGTTCACGGTCTCCATCCAGATCTTATCAAAATACTAGGACGTTTGAAGTTCCGTACAAGTTATGGGCAAAACGTACTTAAGCATTCAATTGAAGTGGCCCAGCTTTCAGGTTTACTGGCCGCAGAGCTTGGTGAGGATGAAGTTCTTGCCCGCCGTGCAGGTTTATTGCATGATATTGGGAAAGCGATTGATCATGAAGTGGAAGGCAGTCATGTTGAAATTGGCGTTGAATTAGCAACCAAATATAAAGAGCATCCAACTGTCATTAACAGCATCGCTTCCCATCATGGTGATACGGAACCAACTTCCATCATTTCAGTGCTTGTGGCTGCTGCAGATGCATTATCAGCTGCAAGACCGGGTGCTAGAAGTGAAACGCTTGAAAATTACATTAGAAGACTTGAAAAACTTGAGGAGATTTCCGAATCCTATGATGGAGTGGAAAAATCATTTGCGATTCAAGCCGGACGAGAAGTACGGATTCTAGTGAAACCAGAGCAAATCGATGACCTTTCGGCCCATCGACTCGCTCGTGATATCCGAAAAAGGATTGAAGAAGAGCTCGATTACCCAGGTCATATAAAAGTCACGGTCATCCGTGAAACAAGAGCAGTCGAATACGCCAAATAAATTGATAATGAAAGACGAAGTGGTGCAAACCACTTCGTTTTTTCTTTTTCTAATATTAATCGATAAGCATGATTCCTATAATGACACCATGTTATGTTACAATACATACTTGAATAATCCATATCATAATAAATGTGAATCTAGAAAGGGTTTTACAATGAAATTGCTATTTATTGGAGATGTCGTAGGGTCTCCTGGTCGTGATATGATCCAAGAATACCTTCCTAAGTTAAAAGAAAAGTATCGTCCGCATATCACGGTCATCAACGGGGAAAATGCTGCAAGTGGCCGGGGAATTACAGAAAAGATTTACCGCAGTTTTTTAGAGTGGGGAGCGCAGGCAGTGACCATGGGAAACCATACATGGGATAATCGCGATATTTTCAATTTTATTGATGACGCGAAATATCTCGTCCGGCCAGCGAACTTTCCGGACGGAGCACCTGGCGATGGAATGAAATTTTTAAAATTGAATCAACAGGAAATAGCGGTCATCAATTTGCAGGCTAGAACGTTCATGCCGGATTTGGATTGTCCGTTCAAAAAGGCGGAAGAACTAGTCGCGGAGGCTCAAAAAAGGACACCAATCATCTTTGTTGATTTTCACGGAGAGGCTACAAGTGAAAAGCAAGCTATGGGGTGGTTCCTGGATGGGAAGGTTACAGCCGTTGTTGGTACACACACACACGTCCAGACAGCCGATAACCGTATTTTACCTGCTGGCACCGCTTACATATCAGATGTAGGCATGACAGGACCGTATGATGGCATCCTTGGTATGGAAAGAGAGGCAGTAATCCATCGGTTCCTAACTAGCCTTCCTGTTCGTTTCGAAGTGCCTAAGGAGGGGCGGACGCTATTAAGTGGGGTTCTCCTTGAAATTGATGATAAAACTGGCAAAGCTAAAAAAATTGAAAGAATACTGATTAACGAAGATCACCCCTTTGATAATTGATTTGAATGGATGGACAGTCAAATGACTTTCCATCCATTTTTTTATTCTTTAATAAATGGTGGACAATCCAGGTTTTCTTTGTCATACAAGTTTTACTTGCTGAATATAGTAGCAGTGGAAAGTGTTATAACTATTGAGCCAGAGATTATAATCGGCAGGGAAAACAAGGAGGACTAGGAATGGAAATATTAAAGGTTTCAGCAAAATCTAATCCTAATTCTGTAGCAGGCGCACTAGCGGGAGTGCTCAGAGAAAGAGGAGCAGCCGAAATTCAGGCAATCGGTGCAGGTGCGTTAAATCAAGCCGTCAAGGCAGTAGCAATCGCAAGAGGGTTTGTCGCCCCTAGTGGAGTTGACTTGATTTGTATTCCTGCCTTTACAGATATACTTATTGATGGCGAAGAACGAACTGCTATAAAGCTAATCATTGAACCAAGATAATTTCATGGGTGGGTGTCCTGTTTGTCGGATGGCGAGCAGGCTCTTTTTTGTCCTGAAATCCAAATGACGAAAAATCGAGATCGCTTTATAATGGAATATATGATCTCTAAATAGATAAGGGCAGGAAGGGGGATTACATTGGCGATTTTTGATGCACATTGTGATGTGTTGATGAAGATGTTCAAAGATCCGGATATTTCTTTTTTAGATAGTGATAAATTACATATAACAAAGCGGGGGTTATTGGATGAAGGAGGAAAAGTCCAATGTTTTGCGATTTATATTCCAGAGAATGTCCACCCGGATATGAGATTTCAAGCGGCTTTGGCGATGGTGGATATTTTTCATGAAAAGATTTTATCAGAGCCGGAAATGAAATTTATAAAGACCAAAGCAGACATCGATTCTCTAAAAGAAAAGGAAATCGGTGCGATGCTAACCTTAGAGGGATGCGATTGCATTGGAAATGATTTATTGAAACTGAAAACACTAATTCATCTTGGAGTGTCCTCTGTAGGTTTAACTTGGAATTACGCTAACTTGGTAGCAGATGGGGCTTTAGAATCAAGAGGGGGCGGATTGACAGGGTTTGGAACGGAGGTGGTCGCGCTTTTGAATGAGAAATCAATTTGGTGTGATTTATCCCATCTATCTGAAGCTGGATTTTGGGACACCCTAAAGAAGGCGAAATTCCCAATTGCCTCCCATTCGAATGCCTATCAGCTTTGTTCGAATCCGCGAAATTTAAAAGACGGCCAGATAAAAGCGCTTTTGCAAAAAAATGGAGTGATAGGGGTAACCTTTGTCCCTCAATTCCTATCTAATGGTGAATCGGCTTCGATAAAGGATATCTTGAAACATATAGAACATATATGCAGTTTGGGCGGGGAAAGACAAATTGGATTAGGGTCTGACTTCGATGGAATCGATCATATGGTAGAAAATTTAATGTCATATAAGGATTATCATAATTTTATCAATGAACTCAACATGCTTTATTCAAGTGAGTTCGTAAAAGGTCTCCTTTTTGGTAATTTCACTCGTAATTTTCCGCTTAAACAGGAATTATCTTAAGTGATTTTTAATTCTTACTATATAGATATGAATAAATATTCTGAAAATATAAAAAACAAAAGCAAAAAGGTTGCAATTTAATGATTTAACCGATAGAATTGAAAGCGTTTAGTACACCTTTCCTAAATTAGAACGATTAATTATACATAGTCGAATGTTCTGAAGGGAGGTGCGGTTAAATGCATTTATATACGAACGTCCTAAAGGAGTGTAAGACATGATCAATCAACTTTCATGGAAAGTTGGCGGACAACAAGGTGAAGGTATTGAAAGTACAGGAGAAATATTCTGTATTGCCCTCAATCGCTTAGGTTATTACTTGTATGGCTACCGTCATTTCTCATCCCGAATCAAGGGTGGACACACGAATAACAAAATTCGTGTAAGTACTACGGAAACTCGTGCTATCTCTGATGATTTAGACATCTTAGTTGCTTTTGACCAAGAAACAATTGACGTCAATTATAAAGAATTACATGAGGGTGGCATCATAATCGCAGATGCAAAATTCAAACCTGTCTGCCCAGAAGATACAAAGGCAGAATTATATATTGTTCCATTTACGGAAATAGCAGCCGAATTAGGGACATCTTTAATGAAAAATATGGTCGCTATCGGTGCGACATGTGCTGTTCTTGGAATGGAAATTTCCGTATTCAACGATGTGGTTGATGAAATATTCGGCCGCAAAGGTGAAGAAATCGTAAAGAAGAATATGGAAGCCATTACTGCTGGCTATAAGGCAATGGAAGTGATGCTTGGAGAAAAACTGGGCGCAATGGAGCTTGAAAAAGCAGACGGCCAAAAACGATTGTTCATGATCGGGAACGATGCTATCGCTCTAGGTGCAGTTGCAGGCGGTTGCCGCTTCATGGCAGCTTATCCAATTACTCCAGCCTCGGAAATTATGGAATATCTGATTAAAAAACTTCCTCAATTGGGTGGGACGGTCATACAGACTGAAGATGAAATCGCAGCGGCTACAATGGCGATTGGTGCAAACTATGGTGGTGTACGTGCCATCACTGCTTCAGCTGGACCTGGACTTTCCTTGAAGATGGAAGCGATTGGTTTAGCGGGCATTACCGAGACGCCAATTGTCATTGTCGATACTCAGCGTGGCGGTCCATCTACGGGACTTCCTACAAAACAGGAGCAATCCGATTTAATGGCCATGATTTATGGTACTCATGGTGAAATCCCTAAAATCGTAATGGCTCCAAGTACAGTCGAAGAAGCTTTTTATGATACGGCAGAAGCATTCAATCTTGCAGAGGAATATCAATGTCCAGTTATCGTTTTATCCGATTTACAGCTATCACTAGGTAAACAAACGGTTCAGCCGCTTGATTACAGCAGGGTGGAGATAAGACGCGGTAAATTGGTGGACTTTGAAATTGAAGAGGCTGAAAACAAATCTTACTTCAAGCGTTATAAAGTAACGGAAGACGGGGTCTCACCACGTGTAGTGCCTGGTATGAAAAATGGAATTCACCATGTTACCGGTGTTGAACATGATGAAACGGGTAGACCTTCTGAGACGGCATTGAATCGTAAAGTGCAAATGGATAAACGGATGCGTAAGCTGAATAATTTAACTAACACATTCCAAACACCAGTATACAAAAACACACCGCATGAAGAAGCGGATTTATTAATTCTTGGTTTTAACTCTACACGCGGGACCATTGATGAAGCGATCGGCCGGTTAGAAACGGATGGAATGAAAGTGAATCATGCGCAAATCCGTTTGATTCATCCTTTCCCGGCTGATGAAGTCCTATCGTTGGTGCAAAGTGCTAAGAAAGTGGTAGTTATTGAAAATAATGCGACTGGACAATTGGCTAATATTATCAAGATGAATGTCGGACATGTTAATAAAATTAAAAGCATCCTAAAATATGATGGCAACCCATTCCTCCCGCATGAAATTCACACACAATGCAAGGAGATGTTCGAATATGGCAACGTTTAAAGAGTTTCGTAATGATGTAAAACCTAACTGGTGTCCTGGCTGCGGAGATTTCTCCGTTCAGGCTGCCATGCAGCGTGCGGCAGCCAATGTAGGATTGGAGCCGGAGAATCTGGCTGTTGTTTCCGGTATCGGCTGTTCAGGACGTATATCCGGTTACATCAAGTCATACGGTTTCCACGGAATCCATGGCCGCTCTCTGCCAATTGCCCAAGGAGTGAAAATGGCAAATCGTGAATTGACCGTTATAGCTTCAGGCGGTGACGGAGATGGTTTTGCAATCGGGATGGGACACACCATTCATGCGATCCGTCGTAATATAGACATTACCTATATTGTCATGGATAACCAAATTTATGGTTTGACAAAAGGCCAGACCTCACCTAGATCTGCTGCTGGATTTAAAACGAAATCCACTCCAGAAGGATCAATAGAACAGGCTGTTTCACCTATGGAATTAGCTTTGTCAGCTGGCGCTACGTTTGTCGCCCAAAGCTTTTCCACTGACTTGAAAGACCTGACAGCGATCATTGAAGCAGGGATAAACCATAAAGGGTTTTCCTTTATCAATGTTTTCTCTCCTTGCGTAACATATAATAAGATTAATACGTATGATTGGTTTAAACAAAACTTAACTAAATTGAACACGATTGAAGGCTATGATTCATCAAATAAAGAACAGGCCATGCAGACTTTGATGAAACATGACAGCCTTGTGACAGGTATTATCTATCAAGACTCTTCACGTCCTTCGTACCAGGAATTAGTGCCAGGGTATGCTGAAAAAGCGTTAAATAAATCCGATTTGACACTGGATCAAGCGCACTTTGATAAGCTTGTTGCTGAATTTATGTAAAAGTGAAAAGGTTCGCCCCTTAAGATGGGGTGAACCTTTTTTGTGGTTAATTATTAGGCTCTCCAGTAGATAGGCCACATGCTAGAAGACTAACGACTGGCTTAGCTTAACAACCGTTGTTGCATCTGCCGAAGTTACGGTTAAAAACCGCAACCGCCACCGCAACCGCCACCGAAACCGCCACCGCAACGGCCACCGAAACCGCCGCCGAAACCGAAGAAACAACAACGATTCCTTCTTCTACAACAACAGTTGTTGTTGTTATGATGATGGTGGTGATGGTGTTGATCGCGGTCCCGATCCCGATCCCGATCGCGGTCACGGTCATGATCGCGGTCACGATCTCTGTCGCGCCTATTACAACCTCTCACAGCACGACAAAAATCGTCTGCGATTCTATCGTTATTATTGTTGTTACCATGATGATCATGATTATGGTTTCCAGAACATGACATATAAGTCACTCCTTCAATTATTTTTGTTGTACAAGATATCTTATTCGAGAGCGGACGAGATGCTATAGAAACATGACCCATTTAACAAAAATGTACGAATGCCCCAAAATCAACTTTATTATTGTACAAAAGACCGATACAAAAGCGATTAGGTATTTTTTTAATTAGTTTTTCATATCTTTACATATTAAGGCAGGTGAAAAGAGCAGCCCTATTTCAGGGGGAGTGTATATGAGAGGGAAAATGAAAGCAGTCGTCAAACATCACCGAGGATATGGGGCACAATTACAAGTTGTCGATATTCCGGATATTCGTGAGGACGAGGTCTTGATTCGAGTAAAGATGACCTCTATATGTGGAACGGATATTCATATCTTCACCTGGGATAAATGGTCGCAGGGAAGAGTGAATCCACCATACGTTTTTGGACACGAATTTGCTGGGGAAGTAATGGAGATAGGAGAAAATGTGAGCAATGTTTCAGTTGGTGATTGTGTATCTGCCGAAACACATATAGTTTGCGGTACATGCAGGCAATGCTTAACCGGGCAATTCCATATTTGTAAAAAAACAAATATTATCGGACTCGATAAACAGGGATGCTTTGCAGAGTATATAGCTCTGCCGGCCAAGAATCTATGGAAAAATCCAATTGGTATGCCACTCGATATAGCTACCATCCAAGAACCGATGGGAAATGCCGTACATTCAGTGCTTGCTGGAGAGGTCCTGGGTAAAACGGTGGCCATAATCGGCTGTGGTCCAATTGGGCTTATGGCAGTTGCTGTAGCAAAGGCTGCAGGTGCCGATAAAGTGATCGCTCTTGATATTAATGATTATCGGCTTCAGCTTGCCAAAAAGATGGGGGCTACAGACCTCATACATTCAATTAAACAAAATCCACTGGAAATCACGAAAGGCCTCACAAATTCGGATGGGGTGGATGTGGTTTGCGAAATGAGCGGTAATCCTACAGCTATTGAACAAGGGTTTAAGATGGCGACGAATGGTGGAAGGATATCAATTCTAAGTCTGCCATCTCAGCCGGTCACGCTTAATATAACGGATGATATTGTATTCAAGGGTCTTACTGTCCAAGGGATAACCGGAAGGAAAATGTTTTCAACCTGGCAACAGGTTTCAAGTTTGCTTGGGAGTGGCAATGTTGATGTAAAACCAATGATTACACACCGATTTTCACTAAGCGATTTTGAGAAGGGTTTTGAACTGATGATCAAAGGTCAGTGTGGCAAGGTGCTCCTAACCCCTTAAAGAGTGAGAAGGTTCACGAGTAAAACAACCAAATAAACGAGTAAAGCGGTCAAACTCACAAGTAAAATGCACAATTTCACGAGTAAAATGCCCAAACTCACGAGTAAAGCGCCCAAACTCACGAGTAAAATGCCCAAACTCACGATTAAAATGCACAATTTCACGAGTAAAGTGATCAAACTCACGATTAAAGCTCAAACTCACGAGTAAAGAGCATGGTCTGCATTTAAAATAGCTGTGAAGGAATAGTATCATCCTATCATTTAATAAGAAGAGGCTAATATCGTCATATTGAATATGCGAATCAAGCCTCTTCTTTCTTGTTCTTATTTTCCGCGTTTGTGAAAAATTTCTTACAATTGAAGAAGGCACGACAGAATGATTGTTTCTTGCTGTTAAAAGCTTTATACTAAGTTAATGTGGATATATCACAATTAAAAGCTAATATTTACTGGAAATTCTTAAAAAGAAACCGTCTAAAACCATTAGAAGATAGGTCTTGAAATAGTTGGTGAAGAAATAAACTAACTATTTTGAAAGGAGATTAACTATGAACGAGAAACAACGATTAGAATCACAACAAGTACAGGCTGAAAATTCAGCGGACAAAAAATCCGATAAGGACTTCAGTAAGTACTTTCAAGCCGTTTATATTCCGCCTTCCCTAAAAGATGCGAAAAAGCGAGGAAAAGAAGAAGTAGAATACCATGATGACTTTGCAATTCCTGAAGGTTTCCGTGGAATGGGAGAAGGCAAAAAGTTTTACATTCGTACATATGGCTGTCAAATGAACGAACATGATACAGAAGTCATGGCGGGCATCTTTACGGCACTTGGTTATGAGCCTACAAACACGGTGGATGATGCTAACGTCATATTACTTAACACTTGTGCGATTCGGGAAAACGCAGAGAATAAAGTGTTCGGTGAATTGGGCCATTTGAAATCATTGAAATTGGAAAAGCCGGATCTTTTGCTTGGGGTTTGCGGTTGTATGTCGCAAGAGGAGTCTGTTGTAAAGCGGATTCTAGAGAAGCACCATTTTGTAGATATGATTTTCGGAACGCATAATATCCACCGGCTGCCGCAAATTCTTAATGAAGCTTATCTTTCCAAGGAAATGGTCATTGAGGTTTGGTCCAAAGAAGGTGATGTAATCGAGAACCTTCCGAAAGTGCGTAAAGGCAAAACGAAGGCATGGGTCAATATCATGTATGGCTGCGATAAGTTTTGTACATACTGCATCGTACCTTACACAAGGGGTAAAGAAAGAAGCCGCAGACCTGAAGATATCATACAAGAAGTCCGTCATTTAGCGGCTCAGGGTTACAAGGAAATAACCCTGCTTGGACAGAATGTGAATGCATACGGTAAAGACTTTGCGGATATTGAATATCGTTTCGGTGATTTGATGGATGAAATCCGCAAAATCGATATTCCGCGTATTCGTTTTACGACCAGCCATCCCCGTGACTTTGATGATCACTTGATTGAAGTTCTGGCTAAAGGGGGAAATCTCGTTGACCATATCCATCTTCCAGTTCAATCGGGAAGTACGGAAACACTTAAAATCATGGCCCGTAAATATACACGAGAACAATATTTAGAGCTAGTAAAAAAGATTAAGGAAGCAATCCCAAGTGCATCGCTAACAACTGACATCATTGTAGGCTATCCGAATGAAACGGAAGAGCACTTTGAAGAGACGATGTCTTTATACCGTGAAGTTGGTTTCGATGCAGCATATACTTACATCTATTCACCACGTGAGGGAACACCGGCTGCGAAAATGCAGGATAATGTACCGATGGAAGTGAAAAAGGAACGCCTGCAACGTTTGAATGCCCTTGTCAATGAAACGTGTGCATTGAAAATGAAAGAGTATGATGGGCAGATTGTTGAAGTGCTTGTTGAAGGCGAAAGCAAGAAGAATGCGGAAATATTAGCAGGTTATACAACGAAAAATAAGCTCGTGAACTTCAAAGGACCAAAATCGGCAATTGGCCAAATCGTAAAAGTGAAAATCACTGGAACGAAAACATGGTCATTAAATGGGGATATGGTTGAAGAAGCAACGGCGATTGAGGTGGAGTAATATGACTAAATATACTAAAGATGACATACTGTCAAAAGCGGCAGAGCTTGCTGAAATGATTGCGAGCACGGAAGAAGTCGATTTCTTTAAACGGGCAGAAGCTCACATCAATGAAAACCAAAAAATCCGTGAAATGATCGCCAGTATCAAGAGCTTGCAAAAACAGGCGGTAAACTTCCAGCATTACGGAAAAGAAAAAGCATACAACCAAGTTCAGGCTAAAATCGATGCACTGGAAAAACAATTGGATGAACTACCGATCGTCCAAGAATTCAAACAATCCCAAGTTGATGTAAATGATCTTTTGCAAATGGTCTCATCACAAGTATCGAATAAGGTAACGGACCTGATCATTGAATCGACTGAAGGCGACGTCCTTCGCGGTGAGACAGGTTCACAGGTGCAAGCCGGAGGCGGAAGTTGTTCATGAATATTAAAAAGCCCTACTGATTTTGAACTATACCCCGAATAATGGACACAGTAAAAAAAGTCCCTTATTCGGGTAAAGTGTACCCCATTTTTTTGACAGTATGAAAAAATTGGCTAATAGGTGGTCCCGGTATTTTACCGGGGCCATTTTCTATAGTCCCCATTGATAACGAGACTCATTGTATTCTTCAATAACTCGATCAACTTCTTCCTTCACATCCGTTAAATTAGTACATGTTTTATATTCTGCTAAATCTTTAAAGTGGCCAAAAAAACTTTCCATCGGCGCATTATCCCAACAGTTCCCTTACGGGGATTGCACTCGGATGGAACTCGTGATTCATAGTCTGCCTTAGCTTGTTTAATGTTTCATAAACATATTCATATCTAATGGAGTGGATAAATGATACGTAACTATTTCTTTTATGACCGCATCTTTTACGCATGTTAAATAAGCTGACCCTTTCCATAATAAAGATAGGTAATGTCTTTTAGCAGAATTTCCTCTGGCTCCCTCGGTTTGAATTCACGATTAAGAAGGTTGGACAAGTAAGGTGCTCCTCCTTGGTTGTCTTAGCCATCTTTCGAGACGGTTTGGCCCTTCTGATTTTTGCGAAGAGATTATATTTTGCCATCAACCGTCTGATTTTCTTATGATTCATGACGGCCGAATGATCATTTTCCATAACCATTTTGATCTGGAGGGCGCCTGCTTTTTCCTTTTTACTGAGGAGTATATTTTTAATTAATTTTATGTCCAAATCATCCTGTTCCTCGCGTAGCTTACGGGTTGGAGCTGCCTTTAACCAATCATAGTAGCCACTTCGACTTACACCAGCTAATTTGCATAGATAGGAAACAGCCTTCTTACTGGTATTGCCTGATCGTTCTTTCAATCAGATAGAACTTCTCAGCTGCACGCCCGCCTTTCTAACTCTTCCAGCTTTTTTAGGAAGTCATTTTCCGTTTCAAGGAATTTGATTCTCGCTTCGGCCTTCCTAAGTTGATCCTCTGCAGACTGTGGCTTAGAAGAAGGGCGTCTTTCCTTTTCCGCGGCGTTCACAGGAAGCCTTCCTCCACCAAGCCTTTCAAGGTATCACGCCAGCGCTGTAGACAACGCTTAGGTTTTTCCTTACCAATGATTTCGAGATTGAATCCATGTTCTATGAAAATTTGAGAGGGGGATTTCCCCTTTTTTATATTCCTTAATAGCTTTTGTTTTAAATTCAGGATTATAGGAAAATAGAACACTCTGAAGCACTTATGATTTTTGGGTTCTTTTCAAGTTCTTTAATCTGTAAATCAGTATATGTATTCTTACTCGTTGACCCCCTCCGTCCATACTCATTACTCCTATTGGAACATAAATAAACCGGAAAAGGGACGCTTTTTTATGTGTCAGCTATCAGGGCCATAGTTCAATTTAGAAGGGCTTTTTTAATACTTGGAAATCCTTATACAGCGCCCATTCGTGACACATATCCCAAAAGATGCGCATAAAATAACCTAGGTTTAAAACATTACTGCAGTTTTCAAACAATTAAAATTCTACGCACACTAGACTTTTACCACGCATAGGATGAATGGAAACTGTATGAGGAGGGTTCGCTAGCATGTCACAATATAGAGAGATAATTACTAAAGCGGTGGTGGCAAAGGGACGTAAATTCACAAAGTCCTCTCACACCATTTGCCCGGCTCATCATCCTTCTAGCATTCTAGGTTGTTGGATCATCAACCATAAATACGATGCAAAGAAAGTCGGCAAAAAGGTAGAAATTCACGGCAGCTACGAAATCAACGTCTGGTATTCTTATAACCATAATTCAAAGACGGAAGTTGTAACTGAAAAAGTGCAATATACCGACGTGATTTCGCTGAAATACCGTGATCCCGATTGTCAAGATGACCATGAAATCGTTGCAAAAGCTGTCCAACAGCCGAATTGTTTAGAAGCTTGCATCTCCCCATGTGGACAAAAAATAATTGTCCATGTGGAAAGGGAATTCTTTGTGGAAGTCGTCGGCGAAACGAAAATTTGTGTCGCTGTTAATCCAGATGGCCGCTGTGAGGATGACTGGGGCTCTGATTTCGATGATGAGGAATTTGAAGATTTAGATCCGGATTTCCTTGATGAATTCGAAGACGAATAGAATATAGAAAGTAACTACCGGATGACATTCCCTTCATCCGGTTTTATTTATTTTGTAGCGGGGCAAGTCCTTTACCAAAAAATAAGATTGAAATGATACTATATACGTGTACATATTTTTGCAGATACTTAACTAGCATTCAACAGTTTAATCCCACAGGATAATTGATTTACATTCAATTTCGAATACAGGCAATGTTGCTTACCCGTATGTTATAATGAAGGACATAAATGGGTAATAGATTTTAGTTTGGAAAGGTTTTGAAAGAATGGCTGGATATACTCCGATGATACAGCAATATTTAAAAATTAAGGCAGAGTATCAAGATGCCTTTTTATTTTTTCGTTTAGGCGATTTTTATGAAATGTTTTTTGACGATGCACTGAATGCATCACAGGAGCTCGAAATCACATTAACGAGCCGAGAAGGTGGTAGTGAAGATCGAATTCCGATGTGCGGGATTCCATATCACTCGGCTCCTAATTATATTGATATATTGATAGAAAAAGGGTTTAAAGTAGCTATTTGTGAACAGACTGAGGATCCCAAACAAGCCAAAGGTGTGGTACGCAGGGAAGTTGTCCAGCTGATTACTCCGGGAACGAAAATGGACAGTAAGGGTCTTAGAGAAAAGGAAAATAATTATATTGCCACCATCACTTATTTTACGGATGGTCAGTTTGGCTTTGGATACAATGATTTATCGACAGGGGAAAATAAGGTCACTTTGATTGAGAGTTTTGAAGAAGTTCTGAATGAATTTGCCATCCTTGGTGCTAGCGAAGTGGTCATCGCTGAAGATTTCAATGAAGAATGGAAAAAAAAGCTGCAAGAACGGGGAGCTGCCGCTCTGTCCCTAGAGAATAATTTGGTTCAAAGCGAGTCATTCGCTGCATTGCTTCAACTGTTAAAAGACCAGAAACTGGCGACAACGACCTCACGTTTATTGAATTATCTATACCGTACCCAAAAACGCAGCCTGGATCATTTACAGCCAGTGCTTGCATATGAAACGTCACAATATATGAAAATTGATTATTATAGCAAACGCAATTTGGAGTTGACTGAAACCATTCGTTCCAAAGGTAAAAAAGGCTCATTATTATGGCTGCTTGATGAAACGAAAACAGCCATGGGCGGAAGGATGCTGAAGCAATGGATTGATAGACCGCTCATTAATAAAAACCAGATCGAGCGGAGGCAAAACCTTGTTGAAACCCTGAAAAATCAATACTTCGAACGGCAAGACTTACGTGAACGCCTGAAGGAAGTGTATGACTTGGAGAGGCTGGCCGGAAGGGTCGCCTTCGGGAATGTAAACGCTAGGGACTTGATTCAATTGAAGCGTTCATTGCAACAGGTGCCAATCATTCGTGAAATCGTGAAGTCAATGGCTTCCGATCATGATATTTCAATTCTTGCCGAAAAATTGGATCCTTGTGAAGAGGTGACGGATTTGCTTGAAACAGCGCTTGTTGAAAACCCGCCATTGTCCGTCAAGGAAGGGAATATCATTCAGGACGGTTTCCATAAGGAGCTGGATATATACAGGGATGCCAGCAGGAACGGGAAAACGTGGATTGCTCAGCTGGAACGTGAAGAGCGGGAACGTACAGGAATCAGATCATTGAAAATCGGTTATAATCGTGTTTTTGGCTATTATATTGAAGTCACACGAGCCAATTTGCACCTGCTTGAAGAAGGGCGCTATGAAAGGAAGCAAACTTTAACGAATGCCGAACGTTATATCACACCTGAATTAAAAGAAAAGGAAGCTTTGATTTTACAAGCAGAGGAAAAAAGCATCAGTTTGGAATATGACCTATTCCTCAATCTTCGTGAAGAGGTCAAAAGCTATATCCCGCGCTTACAGGATTTGGCGAAAGGCGTCAGTGAATTGGATGTCCTGCAGTGCTTTGCGACGATTAGCGAAGAACGCCATTATGTGAAGCCTGTCTTTTCTGATGATCGAAGAATCGTCCTGAAGGAAGGTCGGCATCCAGTAGTGGAGAAAGTCCTTCAATCACAGGAGTATGTCCCAAATGACTGCTTTATGGATGGAGAACGGGAGCTACTCTTGATCACAGGGCCCAATATGTCGGGTAAAAGCACGTATATGCGCCAGCTTGCACTAACATCGATTCTAGCGCAGATTGGATGCTTCGTTTCCGCAAGTATAGCTGAATTGCCTATTTTTGATAAGGTATTTACTAGGATTGGCGCTGCTGATGATTTGATTTCCGGTCAAAGTACATTCATGGTCGAGATGCTTGAGGCAAGAAATGCCATTATGAATGCGACTGAAAACAGTTTGATATTATTTGATGAGATCGGGCGGGGAACATCAACTTACGATGGGATGGCACTTGCCCAGGCCATCATTGAATATATTCATGAAGAAATTGGGGCAAAGACCCTCTTTTCGACTCATTATCATGAATTGACGGTATTGGCATCGGAACTGCCTAAATTGAAAAATATCCATGTCAGTGCAATTGAGCAAAATGGAAATGTTGTTTTCCTTCATAAAATTAAAGAAGGGCCAGCAGATAAAAGTTATGGAATTCACGTGGCAAAGCTTGCTGATTTACCGAAGCAGTTAATTGATCGGGCCGCTGCTATTTTAGCGAAGTTAGAGAATGAAAATGGACAAGAAAAGGGGATGCATGAGCAGCCTGCTGCTGTTGTAAAAGCACCTATCGCCGAAGCAGCTCCTGTAACATCAGTCAATGAAGCACAGCTTTCCTTCTTTGGGGAAGAGGCTCCTAAGGGAAGAGTGAATTCCTCACCTAAGGAAAATAAGGTGCTGGACGACATAAAATCACTGGATATCCTTGAAATGACGCCGCTTGAGGCGATGAATATTCTTTATAAATTACAAAAGAAACTAAAATGAGAACAAAAGCGAGGCGATAAAAATGGGGAAAATCATACAACTTGACGAGGCTTTATCTAATAAAATCGCAGCTGGCGAAGTTGTAGAACGCCCTGCCTCAGTCGTTAAGGAACTTGTGGAAAACGCAATAGATGCAAACAGTACCATTATAGAGATTGAATTGGTGGAAGCTGGACTTGGTTCCATTCGGATCGTGGACAATGGCGATGGGATTTTGGCTGATGACATTGAGGCAGCATTTAAACGTCATGCCACAAGTAAAATAAAAGATGAAAATGACCTCTTCCGAATTCGAACACTGGGCTTCCGGGGAGAAGCGATGCCCAGTATTGCTTCAGTTTCCCGTTTCGAATTGAAAAGCAGCACTGGAGAAGGTGTAGGAACGCGCATACTTCTTGAAGGCGGCATGGTTAAAGAACTCGAGGCTTCATCCAGCCGTAAGGGAACGGATATCCTGGTTTCCGACTTGTTTTACAATACTCCTGCAAGGTTGAAATATATGAAAACCATTCATACCGAGCTAGGAAATATTACGGATGTCGCTAACAGGCTCGCACTTTCGCACCCGGATGTTTCTATACGGTTATCCCACAATGAGAAGCGTATCCTGCATACGAATGGTAACGGTGATGTCAGGCAGGTGCTAGCAGCAATCTATGGGACGAATATCGCCAAAAAGATGATTCCGATTCAGGCAAGCTCTTTGGACTTCAAATTATCCGGATATATCGTTATGCCGGAGGTCACCCGGGCTTCAAGGAATTATATATCAACTATGATAAACGGCCGCTTCATAAAAAACTATGCACTCGTGAAAGCGATCTTGGATGGGTACCATACACTTCTCCCAATTGGCCGTTTTCCAATTGCTTTGTTGAATATTGAAATGGATCCGATTCTTGTCGATGTCAATGTCCATCCATCCAAAATGGAGGTAAGGCTCAGTAAGGAACAGGAGCTTTACAGTCTTTTATCAGAAACGATTAAATCTGCGTTTAAAAAGCTATCTCTCATTCCTAGTGGATATACACCTGCACCAAAGCCGGAACAGGTGAAAAGTGAGCAAACTACTCTGGATTTGGACCATGTCGTGGAAAAGGGGAAGCGTATCCTTGAAGAAGCCAAGAAAGAAGCTTCACTCTTGAAGGATACCTTAATCCGGGAAAAGCAGGGACAAAAGAATTATGAGGATCATGTTGAAGAATTCAATCTCGAACCGATAAAGGAATTAATCTACAGCAATGAACAGCAGCAAATGGGAGATGCCTATATACCGGTCTTACCAGAAGATGAAAGAAAACCATATTTCGAATCGGCTGAAAAATATACAACCTACACTGTCGAGCAAGAGGAAGAAATCGAGGAGGATGAGTCGGAGAGTCGAATCCCTCCCATGTACCCAATTGGGCAAATGCATGGAACATATATTTTTGCCCAAAACGAAAAAGGTTTGTATATCATAGACCAACATGCTGCCCAGGAACGGATCAAATACGAATATTTTAAAGAAAAAGTCGGAAGAGTCGAAAACGAGCTACAGGATATGCTCGTACCCATCACGCTTGAATTTTCGACTGACCAATGTATCCGGATAAATGAATATCGGCATGAGTTGGAACGAGTCGGCGTCTTTTTAGAGGAGTTTGGCTATAACGCCTATATTGTCAGATCGCATCCTCAATGGTTCCCTAAAGGAATTGAACAGGAAATACTGGAAGAAATGATCGAACAATTGTTATCGATGAAAAAGGTAGACATCAAAAAACTGCGCGAGGAAGCAGCAATCATGATGAGCTGTAAAGCCTCCATTAAGGCAAACCGTCATCTGCGCAATGATGAAATTCAAGCACTTTTGGATGAACTAAGACGGACAACCGATCCCTTCACATGCCCTCATGGCAGACCTATCATCATCTCTTATTCCATTTATGAAATGGAGAAAATGTTCAAGAGGATCATGTAATAATAAACACTGGAGAACCCGTATTTACAAGGACTCTCCAGTGTTATTTTTATTAAAGGCTCTTTTCGTAAAGATTGTTGTTTTTAAAACGAAACTATTTAAGGTTGATTGGAGCGGAAGTGCGAGACTCC